>JAFZIM010000068.1 GCA_017554365.1 Alphaproteobacteria bacterium
CATACCAATTGAGAATAATAATAAGAAACATTTGCTGCATCTTTAAATACAGGTGTTAAATCGTCATATTCTTTTTGAGTTAAATTTGGATGGGTACAAACTTCGTGAATCCATTTTAATCTGGCTGCATCTGCCAAGATTCTTGAACGCATTGAATCTGGAATATGATATTTATGTGCGAAAGAATAGGTTGTTTTGAACCCTTTTTCTTTTAATTGTTTATCTAAATAATGTGCGCTTGATTTAACATCGTAAGAATGTATTATCAAACTGGCATAACCAATCGGGCCAAGTTTAGCCAAATTGTATACTTCATCATCAAAAATAATTTCCAATGGGGTATGCAAAAATTGCTTCCAATCTGTAAGCATTATTTCGGATACAGATTGGAATAAATCGTAATGGTTAAATTTGTCGCCGTTGTGTATCATTATCTTTCGTTTTCTTTTCTGCCACCAGCCAATAACAATGCACCACCAGCAATTGCTGCGATACCGCCCCAAGCCAATGCTTTTGTTGTTTTTTCGCTTGCTAAATCATCTGTGGAATATTTTTCATATCCTACACGTTCGTTTTCATAATCTATTGCATCACGTGCATCTGATGTTCCAGCAGAGCCCAATACACCAAAAGAACCAGCAGTAATTAAAAGGCCTGCAAAAAATTTACGCATGCTTATACCATCGTTATTATGGTTTGTATTAGTATATGGATTATAAGACATTTTTATCTCCTTGTTCTGTCATTATATGTCAAATATAATACAAAAATATTATTTTGTCAAGTATTAATTTGTTTTTTATTTCTGAAACGTATTTTGGTTATCTAATCTAACCATGCCAAATACTTTTTAGGTGTCGTTTCGTCTATTTTTAAACTTTGCAGGCCGTTTCGGCAAAGTTCTGTATAAATAGGGGTGTTTAATTTAAAGTATTCTATCAAAGATTTAGGTTTGATGTGAAAATATATATGATTTATGGTTTCGACACCTTTTTTGATAGTTTTTATAACACCACTTGGCATACCGATTTGCCCGATACACGAAGACAGATAAACAAAACATTCGTCATTGTTCTTTAATTCGGTTAATGCCAAATATCTGGCATATATGTTTAATGTCAAATCGGCCTTGGTCCCGTCTTTAGTCCAAGGAGACCCGCCACCGATAGGGCTGGCAGTAGAATAAAAATCACATGCTAATTTACGTCCGGTGACCCCACAATCTGCGATGGAAGAATGGTATTGATAAACCCCGGTCCCATTAACAATCAGTTTTTCTGGTTTTTGATATAAAACTTCGGTTATAAAATCTGTTAAATCTTCTGCTTTTAACATTGGAATTGCGACAATCGCAGTTCGTATTTCACCCGATTCATCGTCTATTGTTATTTGGGTTTTTATATCAAGTCCCAAATTATCTGATTTTAATGCACGTTCATAAAGAGCTTTGTTTAATTTGCGTGCCAAATATAATTCGTGGTTTATATTGTTTATACCGACACAGGCATAACCGACATAAACACCTTGATCACCCCAACCATTTTTTTCAACACCCTGATTAATATCAGATGATTGAACGCTGATTCTTTTGATGACTTCTATTTTGTTAATATTTATGGCGTAATCTTGCCATATATTATTATATCTTTCATCATAACCGATTTCACGCAATGCTTCTTTGACATAATTGTCTATATTATCAATATTGACATTGTCGCTGATTTCGCCTGCTAAAACGATAGTGTTATCTTTAACTAACACTTCCAAAGCATAATGAACGTTTGGGTTTTGTTCGATTAATCTGTCAAGAATATAGCAAGAAATATAATCGGCTGTTTTATCTGGGTGGCCGATAGACACCGCTTCCGCTGTCTTTAGCATTTCATGCTCCTTTTTAGTCCGTTATAGTGGGACAAGTTGGTTTAAATTCACTTTTCCCTGAATGGTTTTCAATCAGGTTGAACACATTCTGTCATATATTTTAGAAAAATACAAGGGCGATTTTGTAAAGGTTTTTTGGTTATTAATTATTCTTTATTTTTCCTGTTTTTATGCTAGTATCTATCTTATAGATATACAGGAAATAAATATGGCAGAAGAAAAAATAGTTCGTGTTGGTGTCGGGGGCTGGATTTTTAATTTGGCAGGTCAGGTTTTAATAGGCAAAAGATTGTCTAAACATGGAACTGAAACTTGGGCTGTTCCTGGGGGACATTTGGAATTTGGCGAAAACCCACAACAATGTGCTTCGCGTGAGATATTCGAAGAAACTGGTATAAAAATATCGCCTGATAAATTCGAATTTATATCTTATACAAATGATATCTTTGGTGAAAAACATTATATTACAATTCATCTGCGGGTTAATGGTATAAACGATATTCCACAAATTATGGAACCAGATAAATGCGAAAAATGGGAATGGGTTGATATTGATAAATTGCCTGAACCTTTGTTTTTGCCAGTTAAAAATTTATTAGCACAAAAGGTTTTGAAATGTGCTAGAAAAATTCAACCTTTTAATTTAGATAATGCAAAAATTGTGATATTAGGAACTTTCCCAGGAGAAAAATCTTTAGAAAAAGGCGAATATTATTCAAATCCTACAAATCAGTTTTGGGATTTAATCGGTATAAATGAAAAAGATTACGAAATAAAAACGAAAAAATTGAAAGAAATGTCTATTGGTTTGTGGGATGTTATAGAATCTTGCGATAGAACAGGCAGTGTTGATAAAAATATACAAAATGAAGGTTATAACGATTTATCTAAACTGAAAAAAACACAAAAAATCTTCTTTAATGGTAAAAAGGCCTATGAATATTACGAAAAGGCAAATAAAAAACATAATTTCAATTTGAATGTTTCAAAAGAAAATATTTTACCATCAAGTAGTCGTGCCTGTGCTATAAAAGATAAAAAACAACAATGGCAAAAGGTTTTGGGTAAAGATAAAAAATAATTTACTATTATTTCTTGAAAAAAAGGATTTCAAAATGACAAAAAATATTATTGCTATCGGTGGCGGTGAAATGGGGCGTATCAAAATCCATGAAGACGGAACACGCGAACAAAAACCATGGGAAACAGAACAAGCAGACAGAAAAATTGTCGAATTAACTGGCAAAACAAATCCTAAATTTGTTTTTATTGGTGCTGCAAGTGGGGATAGTCCGACTTATTATCCGGCTGTTTGTGATGTTTTTGAAAAAAAGTTGGGTTGTCGTGGTGAAAATTTAATTTTATCAGATTTATCAAAACGCCCAAGTGTCGAACAAATCCGTGAAATAATTATGGGTGCTGACATAGTTTATGTTGGTGGTGGTAATGTCACGCGTTTAATGAAAGCATTGAAAGAAACTGGCACTGATAAAATCTTGAAAGAAGCATACGATAAAGGTGTCATTATGTCTGGAAATAGTGCTGGGGGTTGCGTTTGGTTTGAATATTATGATAATGACGAAGACGAAGATTTTGACGGGACAGAATCTACTTTTACAACAAAACAAGCGTTGGGTTTTGTAAAAGGATATTTTTGTCCGCATTGGAACAAGAAACCTGAATACGGCATTGATAAAGAAGCGACTTCAAAAGATGTAATTAAAAAGATGTTGGTGAAAGAATCTAAGTTTGGATATGGGGTTGATGAACCGGCTGCGCTTATGATTCAAACAAATGGTGATAATCAGGTAATAACAGAAATTATATCTGTGCCAGGTGCCAAAACATATAAATTAAATTCTGATAAACCAAATATTTATATGAACGAATTTAAGGGCAGGGAATAGTTTGTCTTTCAATAAAAATCAATAACCGCCAATTTGGCGGTTTTTTATAATAAGTTATCTTAATAATTGACAAATAAATAATTTTGTGTAATATTATTAATAATAAATATCAGGGTATCATTATGTTTCAAGAACTTGCTCTTAGTTTCAAAATTACAAATTGGTGCAATTTAAATTGCGCTCATTGTTGTGAATGTAGTAATTGCCATGAACAACCAGATTTTATGCAGATTAAAAAACTTGATAAATATCTAGAACAATCAAGAGATTTAATGTTTATCCCAAATGAATTAGTTTGTCTTGGTGGCGGTGAAGCGATGGCACCATATATGCATAAAAATTTTGAATATATTCCAAATGCTTTGGATTTAATTTATTCATATCGATATGTTCCGACTATAAAAACTAATGGGACATGGGGCAAAGACGAAAATTTAAGAAAAAGAATTTTATCTGATATCAGCGCCAAAGCATATAAATATGATAAATTGGTGACATTAGATATTTCTATAGATGAATTTCATAATAATCAAAGCGAAGTCGTAAAGATTATTCGTGATATAATTTTGTCCCAAGAATTAGTTTATGCCATAAGATTTTGTCTTGTTGGGTTTAATACACTTGCATCTTTGCAAGCATTAAATTCTTTGCAACAAGAATTACAAAAATCAGGTCTTGATGTTCGCAAAATGGTATCTTCTAATGATTGGACCATAGAATCACCTAATGATGATTTTGGAATATATGTTTGTAATGATTATGTATCAAATATATACAATCTTGGACGTGCCAAACAAACAAAAGTTTATAATAGTATATATGAACCTTGGCTTGGGCAACAAACATATTGTTTCCAGATAGATAACAAAGATAATGCAATTTTAAATTACCTTTATCGTGAACAAATTAAAAACAGAACACTTGATGAAGTTTTACATTCGTTGATAAAACAACAAAAAGAACGCGTATAATGACAGAATTTGAAGATGTTTTTTATGAATTTGAAGATTTAGATGCACAAGATATGCGCTATTATTTATCAACAGATGAATCAGAAATGCGTCTTGCTTGGCGTCCAACAAATGATAATGAATGTGGACGAATTCTAAATTTATCAGAAGTATTTCTTGAATGGTATTTGTTTAAATCTGATACTGAAAAAAATATTAAAATATTTCTTGAATCCGAAGGTTTAGCAGATGTCTTTACCGAAACACAATTTATGGATTTAATGTGCGGAAAAGCATGTATTGATAATATACTGATTACATTTATAGCATTAAAATTACCATTTCCTATAAGTGTGGGCAGATTAAGTCGTTTAAATTAATCTGTAAAAAATGGGTATTTAATAAAAGGCGACCATTCCATTATAATCGATAAAATACAAAAATTAATAATTGAAAAAAAGCAACAAACCAAAGAAAGAGAAATAGAATCTCACAGACAATATCGTGAAGCACATCATGACCAAATAATAGAAGATGACAGACAAAGATACAAAAGACGTCGTGCAAAAGTGTTGGCTCATCATAAAATTTACTATGCAACAAACAGGGAATTAATCGCGAAAAAAAACAAAATATATCGTGAAACACATCAAGAAGAAATTAAAAAAAGAAAAAAACAATATGAAATCGCGCATAAAGAAGAAATAAGCGAACGTCGTAAAAAATATCGCGAAGCCCGTAAAGCAGAAATTCGTGAAAAAAGCAAAAAGTGGCGCGAAGAACATCCTGAATACGACAAACAACGTGCGCAAAGACCGCAACGAAAAAAATATATGAAAGAATATCGCAAAAAATATATCAAGCAAAATCGCGAAGCGGTGCAAAAACAAAAAAGGGCTTGGTATGAAGCAAACAAGGCAATCCTGGCTGAAAGGGAAAAAGAACGTCGTCAAAAATTAAAACAACAATCAGAAAATGCGCTAAAGATTTGTGCGGCATATTTGTTTTTATTGCAACTTAGAAAAACAGATAAAGCGCAATATCAAATGCTTTACAGACCACAACAAAAACCTTTGATTCAAATGTTGAAAATTTGTCCAGCATTACAAAATATGGATGCTTCTTTGTGTCCATTTTGTAATTCTGAATGCAACAATTCTGTTGATGCGTGTTGTAATCATAAAGTTTTAGAATTATCAGGTGCTGTTGATAAAATAAAACAAATAGCATCAGGTTTAATAAAAAATAATATTCATTAATATATTAAAAATATATTTTGGGTTTATTTGAATTTTGCCAATAAATCTTTCCATGCCTTAGGCGCGTCGATTTCATCAAAATATGTTTCAAGAAAATTGAAAATAATTTCATGTCTTTGCGATAAACATTTGCGACCTGGTTCTGTCAAAGCCATATCACGAAGATGAAATAATTTATCAAAAAAGTGATTTACCACAGGGCAAAATTTTATTTGTTTATATTTTTCTGCGTCCATTTCAGTTGGCAAATATTCAGGGTCAAAAAATGGTTCTTTGCCACCTGAACGATGTGCGCGATATTCCATACAACGAATAACACCGATTAAACCAGTTGCGTCTGCCATATCTGCATCAGAAACAATTTCGCCTTCGATACAATTTGGTTTGATTCCGCTTAAACGTTTGCTGTATCCAATAGTTTTTACAATTTCTATACATTTTTTATTGAAATCATCATCAAATCCAGCGCCTGATAATATGCGACGGGTATTAGTCATTAAACGGGCAGATTCTTCACCGAATAATTTATAATCATCGCAATCGTGTAATAGGGCAGCCGCCGCAACTAAATCACGATTGACATTTGGAATTTCATCACAAAATTGCATAGCCATATTATAGACACGAAAAACATGTTTATCATCATGACCACTTGAATCATTGCCTAATAATTCAGAAACAGATTTTTTTATATATTCAATACCGGTCATAAAGATACCCCTTGTTTTATTCAGATAATACAATTTTTTCAAAATCTTGCCATATTGGTTCGTGTTGTAAAACATCTTTGAATTTATTGTAAAAATATGCGTGTTTTTCTTTAACTTTTTGTTGTGTTTCTATTGGTGCAAGTTTTATATATTTTGCATTATCCATTATATCTGCACATCTTATAATTGCCGCATCTTTGTTGTTGGTAAATCTATCAAAATTAGCAATAAATTGTTCGCGATAATTTTCTAATTTGAAATTCATTGTTAACAAATCTACCAATTCAGATATTTTATCACCAAAATTGTTTTTTATATCATCAATCGTTGTGTCTGTGTCTTCAACTAAATCGTGCAACAATGCACCGATTACGATATCAATATCATATTCGTATTTATAAAGATAAATGGCAATTTTCAAAGAATGAACCAATATGGGTTTGCTGTTATGGCAAGTTTTCATTGCATTAGTAGCGAAAACAATCGCCTTTTGAAAAAATAATTCTTCATCTTTTGTGTACATATACATTACCTGTGTTTATGCTAATATAACATAAAAAATATAAAAAAAGCAATTTTTTCACAGGTCGCACTTAACAGAATAAATTTTTGATATAAATAAAAAATCGGTTAACGATGTTGCTTTTTCTTGGTCGGTTTATGTTCTTGATAAAAAAGCGTCAAAATAAATACAAACAAAACCAAAGCCAAACTTAATGCAGCCAAAAATATAACACCGATTTCAGGGCTTTCGATTAAAACGTATGCTAAATAACATATATCAGATATAATCCATATTAACCAACTGGCTAAACTTAAATCGTCAGCAGATTTAGTTCTGAATATTTTTATTATTTGTGGCATATAAGCGATAAGTTCTGAAATTGTGCAAACTGATATTAAAATAAGTGCGATGGTTGCTTTCATAAAAAACTCCTTGGTGGGAATTATATCATAAAAGTTCTAAAATTAAATTTTGTTTTTAAAAAATAGATATTAAAAAACAAAAACCGCCATTGGTGGCGGTTTTGAATTTCGTGGTCGTGCTCAGATGGCAGTTTGCGAACTGGGGTTATGGGGGTGGAATATAGATTGAAGAAGATAAAAACATTGACAAAATATTAATGTAGTGTTATTTATGAGCGTGTATGATATTTCTTTAAAGGTGATATTTAATGGGTTTTGTGCCAGATTTTAAAAAAGCAAGAGAAAAAGCAATAGAGCATATTGAATGCAAGGGTCTTTTTGAAACTTATTCTATTGCTTATGTTGTCACCAATGAAAATTTGCGTCAATTACCACAACTTATGCCAAAAAAGCATGAAAGTGTTTTGAGTGTGGTTGGTTCTGGCGATCATCCATTATGGTTTTCGTTATACGGGGCGAAACATATTGATACTTTTGACATCAGTTATAATGCTAAAATTTTAATGGATATCAAAGTTGCAGCATTAAGTTGTTTAAATTGGTGTGAATATAATCGTCTTTTAGAAGATTTTTACGAAATAAACTGGTTCCCATGTGAGCATATTTCATCAATTAAAAATATGGATAAAATATTGCCAAAGTTGCCTGAAACGGAATCCGAATATATAAAGGCATTAGATAATGCAAAAATATTTCGTACTTACTGCAGCCCAAAAAAATCAGAATCATTACCTACATTTTTTGAATACTTAAAATTACGTATAAAGGTCAAGAAACCATACAATTTTTATTTAACAGATATCAAGAATTTAAGCAATTTTATAACAACATCTTATGATGTTATACATTTATCAAATATTTTAGATTATGTGCCAGCAAAAGAACACAAAGACATAATTTTGCCATTATTGAATCACGTAAATCCAGACGGAAGAATCATTGCTCATAATTTACAATATGATATGGACGAAGGATATCTTAATTATTTTGGTGCTTCGGCCAAGGAAATAGCGGATTCTTTGGATAATTGGAAATACATTCAAAAAACTATTAAAGAGCCAAACACTAATATAATACTTAAAAATGGTACGCATATTCTTGAACGCATCAGGTAGTAAGAATGATAGAGATAGAAGAGATGAAGTGTATTTTATTGACAAAATAATATTTGTGTGTTAATTATTTGTATAGAATAAAGGAGTTTACATGGTACCTATTATGAGTTCGGTTGCTGCTAACGGAACAATGATTAGCTCTCGTAATGAGGTTATTGGTAGTGTTTTTGATAATCGTAAACATAATAAATCATTTGGTGAAGATTGTGATTGGGGGCCAGATTTTGGTGGTTATTCAGACGAACCTTTGGGTGGTGGACCAAAGAGGGTGAATCTTTCTAAACAAGATATTGCAAAAATGATATTTTTATTAAATGACCCTAATGTTGTATTTACTCGCAGGTTTTATGTAGCAGAAGATTATTTGTTCAGGGTTTATAAAAACGACAAGGCATACAAAAGAAAAAAAGAAGATTTTTCTATAACGAAAACACGAAATGGTTTTATTATAGAATTTCCTAATAATAGTTTTGATGTGATAAATTATAATGCACCAACTTATAAAACTGCACGTCGCTTGTATAATATATTAAATTATACGTTTGAACATAAATATATGAAAGCGGCTTTGACGATGAAATTCCAAGAAATATTATCAAAATTAAAATAAAAAAGGTTAGGGGTCTAACCTTTTTTATTCCAGAGTTCGAAATTGCGTAAATATTGGAATACAAAATAAAAAACGGACATTTTTGTCCGTTTTTATTATTTTAAATTTCCATGTACTTTGTTGTATGCATTTAGGAATATTTTCTTTCTTTGGTTATGAGATAGGTTCTCTGTAATATAAGGACAAAAATTTCCGTCTTGTGGAACATATTCAACTATATCGCCAATTGAACAGGTATGCATAATCTCAGAGCCAAACCTGCTTTCTCGTATATTAAATTCTTTTTTGATTTTTGGGTCATACAGAGTCAAAACCACGCAAGTAATAATGTCATTTTTTTCGGTTATATATGATTTAGAGGTTTTTCCTGTTACCATCGCAAAATGTTGTTTTTTGTTTTTGTGTTTTTTTAACATTTCAATATATTGTGACATACAACCCCCTTTTTTGCTGTTCTATATTATGCATAATAGACGTTTTTGGTTTATTATCAAGTTTTTTTTAAGCCCAAAAGGTTCAAACTTATGCAGATATTTGAATACAAAAGAAAAACCGGCCATAAAGGTCGGTTTGAATTTCGTGGTCGTGCTTGGTTAACAATTCTCGAACCGATATTATTGAAATAGGGTGGAAGATTGAAGAAGTGAAAGATAAAATTAAAGTTTTATAAACTTTTCATAGAAATGTTCTTTTGCACGGTAGATTTTATGGTTTTAGTAGTTTGGGCAATCTCATCACCAGCAGAAATAACTTTTGCCGCTTTTCTTATAGATTTTGTTTTGCTTTCTTGTACGCGTCTTAAAAATTCTTCCCGACCATTACAATGTAAACATAAACCTGTTGAACCACCTTTTGGTTTTCTTTTTTGTATAAAATCTGGCATTTCGCTTTGCAATTCTTTTAATTTTTTGTCTATTAGATTAATAGAGTTTATCGAAAAAGTGCTGTCTTTACCTAAATCATTTGCGGATTGCCATTCTGCTGTTTTTGGTGGGTATTTGCCAATTTGATTTTTTTCTAAAAACAATTCGCGACCATCACGATGCAAACATATGATTCTTTGACCGTTTTTTGAAAGTCTTGTTTGTATAAATTCGGGCATCTCGTTTTGAAACCTTGTCAGTGTCATAGCAATTATTTGTGTATTCCACATAGGAAACGATTTGTCTTTTCTTAAATCATTTGCGGATTGCCATTCTGCTGTTTTTAGTGGGTATTCTGTTTTTGGTGGGTATTTGCCAATTTGATTTTTTTCTAAAAACAATCCGCGACCATCACGATGCAAACATAAACTTGGTGCACCATCTGTTGGTTTGCGTTTTTGTATAAATTCTGGCATTTCACTTTGAAATTGCGCCAATTTCATAGCAATTGTTTGGTTGTTGCCCATTGGAAAAGTTTTGTCTTTCTTTAAATCGGTTGATGATTGCCATTCTGCTGTTTTTGGTGGGTATTCTTCAATAATGGCTTTCCTTAGAAATAAATCGCGACCATCGCGATGTAAACATAAACCCGGCAGTCCGCCCTTAACAGATTTCCTTTTTTGTATAAACCCTGGCATCTCGTTTTGAAACCTTGTCAGTGTCATAGTAATTATTTGTGTATTCCACATAGGAAACGATTTGTCTTTTCTTAAATCTTCCACAGATTGCCATTCTGCTGTTTTTGGTGGATATTTTATGATACCTGCTTTTTCCAAAAATAATTCCCGACCATCACGATGCAAACACAAAGATGTTTGACCATTGCTTGAAAGTTTTGTTTGAATAAATTTTGGCATTTTGCTCTGAAATTTTTTCAAAAGATTATCAATGTTTTCTTTGTTGCCCATTGGGAATGTTTCGTCTTTCCTTAAATCAATAGCAGATTGCCATTCTGATGTTTTTTTGTCGATAAATTCATTTTCAAGACGTTCAAATAATTTATTGTTTAATTCCACAAGGGTAGTTTTGTCTGTAATCAACTCAAAATCAGTAAATTGGGCTTTATGATTTTTATCTGTTAATTTTTCATGTTTTGATGAATAATATGGAGCATACTTTGCAAACAAAACCATTTCACCGGCAATATCTTTGAATAAAACCTGGTGTGCATTCGATGCAGTATATAAAATATCTTCTATTGCTTCACTGTCTGTTTTACGGAATATAGTATCTACAATAAAAGCAATTTTGTTTGGATTGTTTTCATCAATTCGTATCGCACGACCTGCGGCTTGTTCTGCTTTCACCCTTGATCGTGTTGGATAATTGATACACATGGAAACCGCCACATCGTCAAAGCCTTCGGTCATAGTGCCAACTTGACAAGCAACAGTATATTTTCCGTGAATAAATTCTTGTTGTAAACGGTTATATTGTTTATTTGTAACGCCAACTTTGTGTAAAGATACCGCGACTTCGTGTCCCATAATTTCATTTATCTTGGCGGCCTGTAAATTTGCAATCTCAGCATTAGGACAGTTTATTATGGCTTTTAAATTGCTAAATTTAATTCCTGTATCTTCATCAAAACCTTCGGCGTAAATACGTGCAATTTCTGTTGCCAAAGTATCAGGACTGATTTTAGTTGTAATTTTGTCATAATTAAATTCACCGTTTGTTGATGCAGACATTTCAGACAAATCACAAACTATGCTTGAACGATACAGAACATTTTTGACAGGACTTAAAACACCAGCTTTTACACTGTCTGGGATATTCATAACAAATATTTCTGTGTTTAATAAATTCGCAACAGCATGATTTGCTTCATATTCAGGTGTTGCAGTAAAACCGATAATAGGTACAAACATATTATAAAAAGTTAATCTTTTTGAAATTTTTTCTCCAAGCATATGATGTGCTTCGTCAGCAAAGATTAAACCAACATCATTAAAATCTATAATACCAAATAATTTATCCAAAGAATTATAAGTTGTTATGATTATATCGCTTTTATTGTCTTTTTTACGACCACTATATTCGGTAGCAACCAGGTCAGCGAATTTATCCAATTTTTCTTTGGTTTGATTTATCAAGGATATTCTTGGGATAATTATAATAATTTTTGGTCGGTGTTTTATACCAGATGCTTTAATCGCGTCAAAATAGGCGCGTGCCATGGTAGCAAACATGACGGTTTTACCAAATCCAGTGGGTAATTTGAAATAACTGTGTGATAATTGTTCGTCTGTAAAGCTGTCAGATAATAAAGCACGAAAAGCTTCTATTTGTTTGCCGCGCAACATTTGCAGCGTTTCAGGTTGTTTTATCTGTCTGGCAATACCAGTCCGTAAAAATTTTATATCTGTTGTATCCATATCGTTGATTATTATATCATAAAAAGTTCGAAACAGGTATAAAAATAGCGTTTTCAAAAAACTAAATTCTCGAACTCGTGAAAATATTGGAATACAAAAGAAAAACCGCCCTTAATGGCGGTTTTGAATTTCGTGGTCGGGGCGAAAGGATTCGAACCTTCGACACCTTGGTCCCAAACCAAGTACTCTACCAGACTGAGCTACACCCCGAAAACAAAAGGTATTATATACTTATTTTTATAAATTGCAAATATATTTTGTATTATTTTTTATTTTTTTACATTTGTTGACAAATATAAAAATATGTGTAATCTTTAATATGAAAAATAAAAGGATTTTTTATGAAAAAACAAAATCGTTTCGATTTATTTGTATCTAAATTGCTTTATAGATTATTGGTTGCTTCACATGCAGAAGATTATGCTGTTGAACAAAATGGCAATGTTGTGTTGAAAAAATCTGGTGTTTGGCAACAAGAATTTGGTCGTCAACGCGGTTGTTAATATAAATCGAAAATATACCCTGAATACACATACAATTGGTTTTGATAAAATTGGGATATCTAATCATTTTATTGTGTATCAGGGTATAATATTGTCGTCATTTTGACGAAGCCAAAGAATTGATAACTGAATTGAATTTAATTCGATATCAAAGATAATACTATTTTTAATAAACCACTTTTTATGATATAATAATATATTGACATAAACAAGGGTTGAAAATGGCTTTGAATTTATTAGACGACAGAAAATTTAATGACTATTTAATAGATATTACTTATCAGGGTGAATCTGTACCTAAACAGCAAAGTTATAGCGGTGAATTTGAAAGTGCTGATTATGTGGAACAGCACCGCGATGAAATTGTCAAAGGCATTTTGAATCAATATATAAAATTGCGTCTGCGTCAATATTTGGTAAATAACCAAGAAATTTTGGAACACGAACCTGCATTTGTATTGGTTGATAAAAACAGAACAGATTTGCCTGGTTGGACTGCGCAAACTTTTGAACGTGGGGAAAATATATACGAATTTTTTGGGGCCAAAATGTCCCAAGAATTAATAGATAAAATCACTATGGTTCGCGACTTTCTTTATGATGAAGCAGGGCAATATGTTGATAAAATTATTACACGTGCGCGTGAAACTGAAAAAAAGCCAATAATAAGATATGATTATCTTAAAACCAGTAATGAATATGATCCTTTTGAAAAAGCTTTGGCGGCGGCAATTCATTGGCATGAAAACATAGCCGAAGAAATGGCGAAACGCAATAAATCTGTGGATTTATATAATAAATCTTTGGTTGGGGTAAGACATTTTATGGATTTGTCTGGCAATATGTCTGTATATGAATTGTTAACCCCAGAAGCATTAGATTTCGAATCTGAATATATGGGGCATTGCGTAGGCAAGGGCGCTTATGATTCAGGTGTCAAAACAGGTGCTGTTAAAATATATTCTATTCGTGATGAAATGGGCGAACCACATGTCACTTTGGAAGTTCGCGATGGTAAAGTTTATCAATGCAAAGGCAAAAGCAATAAAAAACCTGTTAAAAAATATATTCCATTTATTCAAGATTTTATATTAAACAATAACCTAGAGATTGAAAATGATATAAAAAATACTGGCTTTGTAAAGATAGATGGTATTTTATACGACGTTTATAATTTGCCTGAAACAAAGGAAGTCAAAGGAGATTTAGATTTAAGCGAATATGAATTAGAAGAATTACCAGATTTAACACGATGGATAATACACGGCAGTTTTAATTGTAATAGAAATAATCTGATTAGTTTAAAAGGCGCCCCGCAACAGGTTGATAAATATTTTGATTGTTCTGAAAATAAATTGATAGATTTAACTGGCGCCCCAAAAAGTGTTGGTAAAATTTTTGATTGTGCATTTAATCAATTGGAAACTTTGAACGGCGCCCCATTACAAGTTGGTGGTGATTTTGATTGTTCAGGCAATAAATTAACAGATTTAATCGGCGCTCCAAAAAGTGTTGGTGGAATGTTTGAATGTTCTGATAATCAAATAACATCTTTGGTTGGAATATCGGAACAAATTGGATATGGATTTGATTGTTCCAATAATAAATTAACAAGTTTAGAAGGTGTCCCACAAATATTAAAAGGCGATTTCAATTGTTCTGGAAATCAGATAACCAGTTTAATTGGTATGCCATACGAAATAAAGGGCGAATTTGATTGTTCTGAAAACAGATTAACATCTTTGGTTGGTTGTCCAAGAAGAGTTGTTGGTGCTTTTAAATGTAATAATAACAGAATAGCCAGTTTGAATTATGGCCCAGAATATGTTGGTGGAAATTATGATTGTTCGAATAACAATTTGACTTCATTAATTGGTTTGCCAAATAATCTTGAATTCGGGTTAAATTGTTCAAGTAATCAAATAACCAGTTTGCAGGGTTGCCAACCAAGAATAAATGGCAGTTTTAATTGTTCTTTTAATAGATTAACCAGTTTAGAATTCTGTCCGCAATATGTCGGTGGTGATTTTAAATGTAGTAAAAATGAAATAGTCAGTTTGAATTATGGCCCAGAATATGTTGGTGCAAATTATGATTGTTCCATGAATAAATTGACAGATTTAACTGGGGCGCCACGAATGATTGGTGAAGAATCAAAACCAGTAAGCAGAAAATTTGATTGTTCGTTTAACCAATTAACGACATTGGTCGGTGCGCCTGAAATGGTATGTGGAGATTTTGATTGCAATAATAACCGATTAACAGATTTATGGGGTGCCCCATTAAAAGTGCGTGGTTCATTTTCTTGTTCTGATAATAATATCATCAGTTTAAATGGCGCACCTGAATTTATTGGTGATTATTTAATGTACACCAATAATCCAATAGATCGCGTTGGTACTGATGGCACGAAATGTGAATTGGTCTGTGGGAAAATCCGTGAATCCGAAGGCAAACCAGAAGCTTTCTTGAAAGGGATACAAAACATTTATGCATTACAGGCACAGAAAGCAAACATCACACCGAATCCAGACAGGGAACATTAAAATTTTTACACTTTGTTAAATTAAAACAATTCCAAAGGTAGAATGTATTTTGTTTTTTGGTAAAAATATGATAAAATATTCCTATCGGGAAGAGAATTTCTGATGGGGTGTAGTTACCTCTTAATATCTTACATCAGCGATGATGGAAAAAATATCTCCTGCTTTATGGCAGGAGGGTGTAGGAATATCCAATACTGCACACTATTTTAAGATATTATAGTAACTAACCTCCTGCCGCCCGATTTATCTGGCGGTTTTTTTTTAGGGCAGAGAGATGAAACGTTTATTCGTTATATTATCATTATTGTTTTTTACGGTTGCATCAAACGGTGCGACTGAAACAATAAATTGGTATGTTGACGGGGAAACCTATGCCACAACAACATGTGAATCTGGGGGGAATATAAATCTGCCAACCACCCCAACAAAATACGGATACACGTTTCAAGGGTGGTTCAGTTATACTCAACTTGAATACTTAGAAAGCACAGGAACGCAGTGGATTAATACTGGAATAATACCAAGAAAAAATATAAAAGTTGATATAGATTTACAACTAAAATCTGTTGTTAGTGGTAGATATATTTTTGGGTCTTGGAATCCTTATGCACAATATTATATGTATATAAGTAATGGTAAATGGCAATGGGGGTGGAGTAGTGATTATCAAACCACAAGTATAAATGCTGATTATAACAGACATAATTTTGTATTGTATTCAGATGAAGTTTATTCGTATATAGTATTAGACAATACTGTTATCCAATCGGCGATAACAAAAACACAAAGTATTGGGCCTAGTTTTGTAATCTTTGCTGGCAGAAGTGATGATAATAATATTGCTTCACCATTAGCACAAAAAATTTATTCTTGTAAAATATATGATAATGATACTCTCGTTCGTGATTTTATTCCTGTTCTTGATCATTCTGGTGTTCCATGTATGTATGATAAGGTTGAAGAAAAATTTTACTATAATGCGGGGACTGGTGATTTTATTGCGGGGCCAATAATAAATGAATAATATGAAAAAAATATTTGTTATTTTTGCTATATTATTTTCGTGTGATGCGTTTGCATATTATACGCAAACCATACCAAATCAATGTGGTATTTTAAATAAAAATATGCGTGCGGTATTTACACCAAATGTTCATACGTGTAATCAGGGATATTTTTTACCTGCAAATACTGACGGATGTCGTCCATGCCCGAATGATTATGTTTGTAATGGTGGAACATTTACTTTTAATGAAAGACAATCCCAGGGCATAGTTTATAAAAGTATAACCCGTCAAAACATACCATATGGTTGTGCATCAAATATGCAACACCATATGACAGCCATATTTACACCAAATACAATAAACATAAATTGGTCTGATGCAGATTCTGTTGATATTGCCGCAAATAATGCGGGAACCGCGATTTATGATGGTGATATAAGAACGCCGGTCAAAGCAAGAAATATCCCTGGAAAAAGATTTGCCGGTTGGCGTTTTGTCGCCCCAACACAAAATTAAATACCGCCCGTTTGGGCGGTGTTTTTATCTGTTTGTAATTTGTAATTCTATACGACGATTCTTTTGCAAACTTGCTTTGTCATTACCCAATTCCACAGGGTGCATATCGCCAAAACCTGTTGGAATTAACCTTGTTCTTTGAACGCCATTTTTTACCAATTCATCAACAACTGCGGTTGCACGCAACAATGATAATTGCATATTATTTCTATATGCGTGTGTGCCTGGTAAAACTGCTTTATTATCAGTGTGTCCGTCAACACGAATTATCCAATCAATGTTTGAAGGGATTTTGTCTTCAAAATCTTTGATTATATTTGCCAATATTTGCAATTGTTTTTTACCATCAGCAGATATTTTATAAGAACCACTGCCGAATAAAATATCACTTGATAATATAAATCTGTCGCCGTCTTGTTTTACCGAAGATTTATCACCCAATGCCAATTTGATTTGTTTATAAAATTCAGATTGGTATTCAGCCAATATATTTAATTCAGCAACTTTGTCCGCCAATGCTTTGTTTAATCTGTTTGACATTTCTATGTATTCAACATCTTGCTGTTTGGCTGTTTCTTCTGCTTTATCAAGGGCGGCCTGTAATTCTGCAACACGATTATTCAATTCAGAAATTTTTGCTGACATTTCATCTTGCATTTCATGACGTTCTGATTCCATACGCGCCATTTCTTCTTTGGCTTTTACTGCCTGATGCAATTCGTCAGTCAGGGCAGAAATTTGATTTGCCAATTCTGTCTGTTTGGTATTCAAATCAGAAATTTGTTGTTCATAAGCATTCGCGATGCTGGCTGTTTGTGCCTTTTGATTTTCAAGTTGTTCTTCTTGATTTTCAAGTGCTTCACGGGCAGCAACCAATAATTGTTCTGCTTCCTGATTATCAGCAGTCATTTGAACAATTTGTTCGGCTTGTTCTTGACTTGCCTTTTCAAGGGCAGCAACTTTCTTGGCACCAGTATTTTTATTAAATACGCTTGTCGTTGTTAACAAAAACAAAAATACGATTAACAAGAAAATTAAAATAATAACCAAATTCGAAAATAAATCTACGAATCCAGGCCATGCATTTGTTTTTTCACGAAATCTTATATTCAACATGTTTTTTCCCTCTCTCTTTTCTTATTTTATTTGTTTGGTTTAAAAAGGTATTCTATCGCGACATCTATATATTCAGCATAGGCATCATAATCTTGCTTTTCTTGGGCTGATGTTGCGATGGTGTTTTTGTGTTTTGATAAATATTTCTTTAAAGAATCTATAGAATCAAAATGTACGATTGTTTCGTCTGAATCTGAATTTTTATTATCTACACATAATATTTTTGTGTTTATGGAAACACCAATCAAAGTATCTGCAAAACATAATTCAATGCGTTTAGCAATATTTTCAAGAACTTCATCTTCTATGTTAGTTGTTGCCAATATGAATTTTTCGTTTTTACCCAATGCGACGATAGCAGGGTATTTCCCATTTATACGGATTAAATCACGAATGTCATAGCCGTTTTCAGTTAATGAATCATATATATCAGATATTTTTGTATATATTTGTTCTGATACAGGGGCGCGTTCTGCAACCTTGGCTATGTTGTTGTCTTTTTCAGGGGTTTGTAATACATATTTTGACATAAAATCAACCAAATCTTGATATATAGTATTTTGTGCAAATTGTAATTGCAGACCCAAAAATCCAACAACTAAACTGCCTGCCAACCCAAGCAGAGAACTTGTAAAAGCGGTTGCCATACCAGCCAAAGGTTTTGCCAAACCCGCCTGCATTGTTTGCATTACGGCTGAATTATTGAAATCAAGCGAAAACATCAATTCTGCAAAACCGCCCAATGTCAAAATCAATCCCCAAAACGTTCCCAATAATCCCAAAAATATCAATGTATTGGTGATATAGCGAACTGAATCACGTTCGTCTTCGATTTTTATTGCGATTAAATCCAGGATTTCAGACATTTTCGCCGTTGTAATGTGTGAATGCATGTTCTGTAAAGCCATTACAGCAGGGCGTAATAAATTCGGTGCATATCCGTATGTCGCACGTCCCATAAAATATGCATGCAACCATTTATATTCAGGCAATAATTTGAATATCTGAAAAAAACAAAGGCAAATTCCAAAAACCGAAACCCCAATAATAATGCCATTTAACAAAATATTAGATACTGCGATATTCAAAAATGTTTTCCAAAACAATAACAGCACAACAAGCAAAGTCGCTGTGAACAAGGACATTATATTAAGATTTCTATGAAATTTATTCATTGTTTCATCTCTCGTTAATTTAATCTTAGTAAATTTTATTTACATCTGTCAATATAGATTTAATAACAATAATAAGTTAATAATCATACATAATAATATAAAAACACTTGATTTTTGTGAAAAAATCTTCATAATAGGGTTTGTTCCTGCTGATGACATGGGGTCGTCGGCTGTATAAACCAAAGGAAAAAAAATGGCTTATTATGAAAGCGTCTTGGTTTTCCGCCAGGACTTAACTGAACCGCAAGTGAAAGAAAAAGCGGCTAAATTTACAGAAATAATCAAAGAATTGGGTGGCGATGTAAAATCCACTGAATTTTGGGGTTTGAAAAATTTGGCTTATGTCATTCGTAAAAACCGCAAGGCTCATTACGTTATGTTGAACATTGAATTGCCAGGTGCTCAAATCGCAGAATTAGAACGTCGTTCCCGTATAGATGAAGATGTTATTCGTTTCTTGAACGTTCGTGTTGAAGAATTGTCAAAAACACCATCTATTATGATGAAGAAAAATACAGAAGAGGAGGTGGCATAATGGCAGTTCGTGCAGCAATTTATCGTAAAAAATCTAATCCTTTGAAAGGAAAAGAAATCGATTATAAAGATATAAAGACATTGTCTCATTATATCACTGAACGTGGAAAAATCGTTCCATCTCGTATTTCTGGTGTTTCTCAGAAAGACCAACGTGCATTAGCAACTGCTATTAAACGTGCACGTCATTTGGGATTGTTGCCTTTTGTTAGAAATAATTTAGGTTAATAATCTCTAACTTTTTAACCAAATAAAAAGGACAGATAAAATGAAAGTTATTTTAACAGAAAAAATCACAAAATTGGGCAATATCGGTGAAGCTGTTGAAGTTAAAACAGGTTTCGCACGCAACTATTTGTTGCCAAACAAAAAAGCATTGCGTTTCACAAAAGAAAACATTGCTTTGTTTGAAGCACAAAAAGCAGAATTGATTGCTCGTCATGAAAATGCAAAGAAAGCAGCTGAATCAAAAGTAGAAGCAGTTAAAAATGCTAAATTACACATGATTCGTCAGGCTGG
>JAFZIM010000069.1 GCA_017554365.1 Alphaproteobacteria bacterium
TGTCCCCGTCCAAAGCACATTTTGAAAAATCATTACCACATTTTTTTGTCATACAATCACGTAATCCAGTATCACATGCATTTTTACCAGATTTCATAGCGGATTTCTGACTGGCTTCAAATGCGGCAGCATTATCACGGGCGTCCAGGGCTTCACGTTGTTTACGAATTTTTTCTGCCAAATCACTTTTAGATTTATCAGATGAAGAAGACGAGGATAATGCGCCTGCAAATTGACTTGATTTATTTATAATTTGTGTTTCTTCTTCGTCTTCATCTTCGTCATAAGACGATACAGATTCAACGATTGTTTCGACTGCTTCTTCTTTGACTTCGTTTATTTCTGATTCAGTAGATGTTTTTGCAATACTTGCACGTCTTGTCCCAGCCGCTGCAACAGGGGCACCACGACCACCACGTGATGCAGCATTCGCAGAATCTATGTCAGTAAACAAAGTTAACACCGATAAAATACAAATCAGTGTTAATGGAAAAATTTTCAAATTATCTTTTTTCATCTTTGTTGTACTCTTTATTTTAATCTGCTACATGCAACATCATAGAATTTGCATAATTCGTTAGCAATTGTTTCTTCGTATTCATATCCGACATCGCATTTATGACGCATATTATTAGAGCATACAGCGGAAATACATTTTTTCTTGGCTGCATCGTCTTTGCATCCTGAACGTGTGCTTTCCAATTTGTTTTTACGTGCTGTTTGATATGCAACAACGATATTGTTTAATATTTCGTCTGCATTCTTGATTGCATTATCACGTGATGAAGATAATGTTGAACGCAATTCAGTAAGGAATGTTTCACAACCAGTTGCCTGAACACTACATTCTGAAAAATATTTATCAAAGTCAGCATCCGATTCGCATTTGCTGTAATCTGCATGACAACGTTTATCGTTAATCAAACAACTGCTGATTTCAGTTGAACAAGATGTTTTTGTTTTTGCTTTATTTGCTTTCTTGGCTAAATTCGCCATATCTGTTGCGATTCCAGCCGCTTTACAAGATTGTTCGATTAAAGGGTCATAAATTTCTTCGACATCATCAGGCGTACAATCTGCCAATTTTTTCAAACATTTTTCGGTCGCCCAAACATAACGTTCACCAGGATCTTTTGGTGCCTTTTTTAATTCTTTGTCAGACAATGTAGATTTAGCAGACGACCCAGCAGATATAGATTTCATTGCCGTTGATTTTTCAGGTTCACCGGCAGACGCATCACCACAATACTGACAACGTGCAGCAGGATTTGCACCAATGTTTATCGCACATGCTGAATCAAGACAACGTGTCAAATTTGCAGTAGAACAAGAACCGCCGAAAGCCAACGCCGGCACACACAAAGACGCAATCACAAAAAATATTTTGCTATATCTCATTTTCTCTCTTTTGAGAATTATAACAAAATTTGAAAATTAAAGCAAAGAAAAAAAACTTTATATATATAAGTAAAAGATATAGACAAAACATTTTCATTTGTGCTAAGATTTCTTTAAAGAGAGAATGATTTTATGAAATTTCTGAAATACTTTTTTGTTGTATTGCTTGGTTTTGTTGGAACTCCGTTTGCTATGGCGGGTGATTTTCAATCTGCGTCGCAATTATTGATTGCAGCAAGACGTGGTGATATTCAAGGGGTTCAGAGATTAATTGATTCAGGTGCTGATGTAAATTATACTGACACAACAGGACTTTCGTTGGTTTGTACTGCGGTTATGAATAACGATACGCGTGCAATTCAGGTTTTACAAATGTATGGTGCTGATGCTTCAAAATGCGACAGACAGATAAAAAAATACAAGAATAAATCCAAGGTTGCAAAGTATGGTGAAGAATATAGTTTCTTTAGCGGGTTATCTTCGCCACAAATAATTGCTTTGTCTGCTGTTGGTGTTGCTGCTGTGATTGGTGGTGTCGCATGGTTAACAGATGCTTTTGATGCAAAGAATAATAATAGTTCATCTACATCTGGTGGTTCACATTCTGGCGGTGGTGGTGGATCTGGTGGAAGTACTGCAACCGCAACAAAATGGGATGCCGGAAATATTCCTTATGGACCAAAGTTTTTAACATCTGATGGTAAAATCGATACATCTTTCAATGTGACTGCTGAATTGGGTTTTTGGGATAATTCAAACGGCAGTGAATTAAGAAAATCTAATTTTAATTATTTAAGAAAAGATACGGCAAATAATTTCCTTAGCGATGGTTTGAATTCTATGTTGCAAAATTATTTGTTGGTTATGCATGGTTATAATTCTTTTGCAAATGGTTATATGGGACAAAATATTTTCAGAGAAAAAGATACTTGGAATCCTGTGTTGCCAGCAATAGAAGGTGCACAAATGCGCCCAGTACGTGTCGCATTAATTACTGGTAATGGTATTAATCCGTATGGTTCTGCAAATTCAGGTGAAGGTATAACTTATGCAATCAGTACTGCTTCTGATTCGTCGACACCGTTGGTTGATAAATATTTAAATAACAATTTATCAAATAATATTGAATCAGAAAATTCAGGTTATGATTATTCGGGTTCTGGTTCTGCATTTAATATTTTTGCAAATGTAAATGATACCGCATTGGCTAAAATTGTTGCTGGTTGGGAAGGTGGCGGTGATAGCAGTTCTACAATAGGTGATTTATATGGTTTTGTTCCAAACGGTCAGGTTGCTATTTACAGAACTGGTAATGGTACAACATGGACAACAATTGAAACAGCCACAGACAGACCAGAAGTTGGTACATTCACAGATACTGATGGTAATGGTGTTTTGTCTGCAACAGATGTGGTTAACATAAATGGTGTTAATTACACGATTTATACTGCTGATTCACAGACTGCAATTACACAACCAACATTAACTATAAATGGAACAACTTATAAATTACCTGATAAATCAACAACTATATCTAAATCAATATGGGATAATTTGTTTGTTGGTAAATGCGGGACAGATTGTGATGATATTGCGATTTATATCGGCACAGATGGCGGTTGGTATGTAAATTCATCTGGTGGTGATGGCATAGATGCTGTTTATATTGCTGATTCAGGTAATGTTTTTGGATATAAAACAAAAAATACATCTTCGGCACATAATAACTTTACCGCAATAAGAGATGCTGTATCTAAAACTTATTCTGTGGTTGGTGACCCAAGTGCAACAACAACTGATATAATCGCAAATGTAAATATTTTAGATGAATCAAGAAATATAAATTATTTAACGACTGATTTGTTTACAACAATGGCAAAGGTTAATGGGGCGACTGATTTAAAGTTGTTTTATAATTCACAAATCACAAATTATTATGGTGGTGAAGAAGGTGGCATAGCACATTCTTTGTTTAATGGTTATTCATCTTCGTTGCCAATGATAATTATGCCAGCGGGCGAACATTTATATAAAACAGCTTCTGATGAATATTTTGCAAAGACATTAGATGCAACCTTTGAAAATTATGCACCTATGTTATATGGGGCAAATTTAAAACATGATTTTATGACTGTTGTTGCAGTAAGTCATACAATTGGCACATCATCTGCATCAACGATTTCAGGATATGGTGATGGTATTGCAAGCAGTTATGGACCAATCGTTTTATCAAAATGGATTGATACAGATACAGGCAATGTTTATTCTTCACGTCAATGTGGCATAGCGGGCAAGGGCAGTTCTTCAAATAATGTTGATCCTTGGTGTTTTGCTGCATCAGGGCCAACTGCTGAAATGGCAACAGCATCTGCTGCTGGTGCGGTGGCCGCGGTCAAGGCAGCATTTTCATATATGACAAACGATCAAATATTTACTTTATTGGCTTTGACTGCAGATGGGCCTTATTTAAGTGCGAATACATCTGGTACAACATTTAATAATGAAACTTTGGCAACACATTTAAAACAAATGTATGAATTGCCTTTGGAATATGATGTTGATAATCTGTCTACTACTGAATATTTAGAAGCATTTAAAAATGTGTTCGGTTATGGTTTGATTAATCTTGAAAGGGCAATAAAACCAGGTTATGCAATTTATTATTATTCAAAGGGTAATATTGTTTCTTCAAATGGAAATCAATTTTGGGGTAATATAGCATCTTCTTCTAGTTCTGTATCTCATCGTGCATCATCTGTGTTATCTTTGGCAAATCATGGTGGAATAACAACTTCGTTTTATGATGTGGTTGAAAGTATTGATGGAAATTTATCTTTGCCACGTGTTTGGACAAATACTTTGGCTTTGGATAAAGATTCAAAACATGGTTTGTATATGGGCGATGTTTTAGGTGATTTCAATGTTGATTCAACAAATAAACGCACTAATAAAGTTGGCAATATAGATTTTTCTATGGCTATGTCTGAACGTGCATATAATGATAATTTAAATGGTTTGGATAATTTAAAGATTTCTTGGACAAACGATAAATATGATTTGACTGCTGAATATCAACATTATTTAACAGATGGTGAATCAAGATTTGGTGGTCGTGCAAATGGTGTGTTGGCTTTGGCTTCAAATACAATGGCTTCTGGTGCTAAATATAAAAATGGCAAATTTGGGTTTGGTGGACGTGCTTTTGCTGGAACAATAACAGATGAAGGTTCATTAGATCATGACCCTGTGGTTTCAGCACAATTTGAACCAGGCAGATTGGGCTTTGTTAATGGTGGTTCATTAGATTTCGATTATAAAAATGATAAGTTTGCATTTGGTACTTCTGTTGGTGTAATACACGAAGATAACACAATTTTAGGTATGTATAGTGATGGTGTATTGGGTATGAAAGGTGGCAATACAAAATACATAGATGCCGTTGCAACATACAAACCAATGGACAAAGTAAAATTATCTTTACGCGGAACATTTGCAGATACAAGTGTTGAAGATACTGGATTATTGATTTCAAAAATGTCTGATATTAAATCAAATGCATTTGCTTTTGGTTTGGATATAGATAAATTTAGTTTTACTGCTGCGATGCCTTTGGCTGTGGTTGATGGTAAAATGGGTTATGAATATGCACAATTTGAAATTGTTGAAAATGATGGTGATTATGCAGTTGTTATGAATGACGCACATACTAAATTCATAGATTTATCAGCACTTAAAAGAGAATTGCGTTTTTCAACATCTTATAAAAAATCTATCGGTGAATTTACAGATATGGGCATAGGATTCATTTATCGTTTAAATCCAAATAATACAGACGCATTTGGTAATGAATCTTTGTTGATGTTCAAAGTTCATCATAGATTAGGAATATAAAAATATTTCAAAAATTATTTTGATATGAAATCAATTGCTTCAAGATTTTGATTTAAATTTGATCTTGAATTTAAAATAATTGTTTCTGGTAATCCCAATACATAGCCAAAACATTTCCAGCCATTTAATAAAAATGATTTCATTATGGAATTGCCTTCGTTTATGTCGTTCACGATTATAATATCTGCCAAACCATGTGTTGTGCCGTTGCCTTTGATTTCTTGGGTTGTATGGGACAAAGCATAATCAAGTTGAGACGAGAAAAAGTTTGCTTTTAATTTCAATGTTTCACATGCATGTTGCAAAAGCAAACAATTGCAAGCCGTTGGGTTTTTGATATTAAAATGACCTGAATAATTCAAAAAGCAAACATTTGGAATCTGATTTTCATCTTTGGCAATATGGGTATGGAAAAAATCGATTGCCTGTTTGGTTATGTCTATTTTTTGTTCCAATGTTGGAAATTGATTTAATACAGCATCTGAAACAATAAAAGTATGTTGAATATTATTTGATAAATTCCCGCCAGTTATCACAAAACAATGAGACATAAATTTTCTTTTACCATTTGAATCTTTTGGATTATGGTATTTTATAATTGTTCTTAAAAATTCGTCAGATTGACAATAACCTTTGGCAATAATGGTATCATCATCAATTTTACCATTATAATCTTTTACCATTATATTTTGAGTATTATAAACATGATTTGATGTTTGTGTGTATTCTACATCTCTTTCTTGCTGAATCAATGTAATCACATTTTTTACAGACATTTTATTTCCTTCGTTATTTGTTAAAAAAGATAGTAAAACAATAAGGTTTTTATTGCAATAAATTATTTTGAAAATCGTAAAAAATGGCGGTTTTTAGCGGTTTTTTATTGGAATAGGTTCTTATTGTTTTGTGGTTTTGATATATGTAAAATAAAAAGTATGAAAACGAAAAAATATCTTTTTATATCGAT
This sequence comes from Alphaproteobacteria bacterium, assembly GCA_017554365.1. GTDB lineage: Bacteria > Pseudomonadota > Alphaproteobacteria > Rs-D84 > Rs-D84 > Enterousia. Next base: position 6,257 of record JAFZIM010000069.1, read on the forward strand.
GATTCTGGCAAGTGTTGGAATTCATCAAAACGCAAATTCTTGCACAGGAATTACATTAAAATCTTCTGATGGAGCAACTATTGTTGCACGCAGTGTTGAATGGGCAGAAGGTGAATCTCCAAGTGATTATATGATTGTGCCTCGTGGATACGAACAGCAATCTGCATTACCAGATGGGACAAATGATGGTATGCGATATATGGCTTTTTATGGTTATGTTGGTTTGGCTTCTGAAAACTATGTTATCGAAGGTTTGAATGAAGCAGGGCTGTCTGCTGGATTGTTTTATTTTCCAAAATTTGGGTCGTATCCATTATATAATTCAGAAGAAAAAGATATAACTTTGTCTGACACTGAATTTGTCGCATGGGTATTGGGTAATTTTTCATCTATAGATGATGTCATAGAAGCATTATCTGTGGTTCGTGTTGTCGCAACAGATACACGTGCGGAAACTTTACATTGGCGTGTTGCTGATAAATCAGGTCGTCAAATAGTTATTGAATACATAAATGGTATTCCGATGGTCCATGAAAATAAATTGGGTGTTTTAACTAATGCGCCATCTTTTGATTGGCAAATCACCAATTTAAATAATTATATAAATCTGCATTCTGGTGGGGTAGAACAACATGATTTTGGCAATATTTCTTTGTTCCCATTGGGAAGTGGTACTGGATTATTAGGATTGCCAGGCGACAATACACCACCATCAAGATTTATCAGGGCTGCTTTTTATCAAAATTCTGCACCAATAATGGAAAATGCGGAAAAAGCGGTGAATCAAGCGTTCGTTATATTAGAATCTTTGACAATTCCAATTGGTTCGCAATACGCACAAAAAGATAAAATTCCACAAATTCCATCAGCAACACAATGGACAAGTGTGTCTGATTTGAAAAATAACAGATTGTATTATACGACTATGTATAACCCAATAATACGTGTTTTTGATTTAGACAAAATTGATTTTACAAATGTTGCTTATCAGATTCATTCATTGGATAACAACAAACTTCGTCCGATGATACCAGCGCAAATTGATTAAAAACTTATGTTGATAAATTATATTAATGTGCTATTTTTTCTTTGAAAAAATAGCACATTATGGGTTATATGGATAAAAAAGCATCTTTTTTATTAGCGTTATTTAAGGCAGGATATAAAAAATCTTATTTGTCTTGTATGGATTTTATTTCTTATAAAAAATATAATTATACACGCATCGCAATGGTATTACCAAATGTCGGTGAATTGCGTTTGTATCAAAGGTTTATTGAATTGCCTGATGGGGAACAGGTGCCAGATATCAAAGTATATTATACAAGTGCAGACACAGAAAAAAATCTTAGAACATTAATCATAGATAAAGATTTATCATCATCTGCGATAAACATGATTTATAAATATAAAAAATATTGTGAAGAACACCCTGAATCAAAAGTGTCTGATAATGATATTATTTTAAAAAAGATGTTGCAAAACAAACAATTGGCATTAAAAGTTTATAAACGTAATTTACCACAAAACAGATATTGGTTTAATGTTGGTATTCAAAAATAAAACCGGTGAAATTACCGGTTTTATTTTTTATTTAGATACCACGACCATCGCAGTTCGTAATACAACATCACCGAACATATAACCTGATTGCATTTCTTCAAGTATTGTATTTGTTGCTGTATTTTCATCAGGTTTATCAATCATCTGAATTGCGTTATGGAATTGAGGATTTAAAATTTCGCCCACAGATTGAATTTTTACAATGCCGATTTTAGCGAAAGCATTTTCCATCGCTTTTTCCATAGTTTTAATACCTTCGTCATCAGGGGTGTGTTTCAAAGCCATCTGTA
>JAFZIM010000070.1 GCA_017554365.1 Alphaproteobacteria bacterium
GCTTTGTCATATATCTTTTCAGCTTCTATGCCTGGCTTCATTCCCAATGCTTCTTTGCGTTCTTTCAAATCTGCTGCCAATGCTACATATTCTGAACGCATACTCATTAATTTTTCATCATTGCCACCTGGTAATTCTATTTCGTCTGGTCCACCTTTTACATTTTTACCATTAGCGTATGTGCAACGGAATGTTAATAAATACGCTTTCATATCTTGTTCGGCTGCTTCATCTGATTTCTTTTCAGATAAGCCCATCGCTAATTCCATTCCACCAATACCTGTTGCTGCTGTCGTTAATGCTGTTAATGTTTTATTGGCTGTTGATTGTTCTGTCGCCTTGGCGTCTTCGTATGCTTTCTTTTTATCTGCGATTTCATCTTTTTTTGGCTCATCATTTTTGTTTGCTTGACCTTGATTATTATTACCATTTCCACCAGCATTATTATTCCCACCACTAGCACCATCTGAGCCATCTGCAACAACAGGTGCTGTATCTACTGGGGTTGTGTTTTCTTTGATTTCCCCTTCTGGTTCCGTGGAATCATCCCCACCACATTTCTGACCATTCAAAGGTTTGTCAGCAGGACATACACAAGCAGCAGTATCTTCGCCATTTGTTTCCATCTTGCCCCCAGAATCAATACAATCTCTGGCCTGCTGGCTCATGGCACTTTTATCACCAATAGTTTGTACTTCATTAAGTTCTTCTATATTAGGTTCAAGTTTAATATTATTACTAGATTCTTGTAAATCTATGGTTTGGGTTTTATAACCGACAAAAGAAATCTGTACTTTGTTATCTGGTAATTTACAATCTGTAAATTTTCCCTCTAAATCTGTAGAACAACCTTTTTCAGAATTAGAAACACTTACAATATTCGCACCAACAAGTGTTTCACCATTTTCATCAACGACAACGCCTGAATAAGTTGAATCTGCACCAAAACATAACCTTGGTACGAAAAACAATGATAGTAAAAATAATTTTACAATCTCTCTCATAATTTATAATTATATCATAAAAACAAATAAAAAATAACTATTAACAACAAAAAAAATAACCGCCCGATTGGGCGGTTGTTTTTATTTCTTTTTTGCCGGTTTCTTTTTCTTTACCGGTTCGTCTTTAACTTCTTCTTTGAATGTCTTTATTCCTTTGGCTAAATTTTTCGCCATCGCAGGCAATTTTGCAATTCCGCCAAAAATCAAAAAGATTATCAAAGCAATTAAAGCAATTTCCCAAATACCAAATCTCATTTTTTATCCCCTATTATTTTGTGACATAACAATCAAGCCCATCTGATTTTGCATTTCTACAAAAACCATTTGCATCATTTGCAGAATGGAAAGGCACACGCAATCTGTATGTTGTTTGTCCTTTGACCTGGGCTGCTAAAATAACAAATTGTTTTCCACTAAATAATGCAGAATGTGCTTTACGGATTTTTTGTTCTGCACTTTGTGCCAAAGCACGTGAAGTATAAGAACCAAATTGAACATAAATACTTCCCGTTGCAGCTGCTACTGGTGCAGTTGCTTTTTTAACAGGTGCTGGTGCAGATATTTTCTTTGGTTCTGATTTAACTGCTGGTTTTTGTGGTGCAGGTTTATCAGGATTAAATACTACTTCCTTTCTATCTTCAACAACACGAATCGGTGTTCCATCTGTTTCTACTGGTTTAGCAACCGGTGCTGGCTTTGGTGCTGGTTGTTCTTTTTCAACCTTTTCAACAACTGGTGCTTTTTCAGGAACCTTTAAATCTTCCACTGGTTTTTCAGCCGGTTTTACTTCTGCACTTACTGGGGCGTCTAAATCGACACTTGTTGAAGAACCAGAATCACCGCCTAATTTTGCAACTATTATCAAAGTTGCCAATATAATTGTAGCAAACCCAATTCCCATCAATAACCAAGGTCTTTTTGGTCTTGGTGCAGAGAAAGGTTCTACTTCTGGCAAAGTATCAACGTTTTCGTTTTCTTCGCCTAAATCTAATAAATCTAAATTATCTTCTTGGTTTTCCATGTGTCCCCCCATTTTGATTTATGACAATATTATATCATAAAAAAACGCAATAACCAAATTATTTTGGCATATTTCCAAAATTAGGTGGAACAATCAATTTATGATTAGATTCTACAATAGGTTCATTTTCACATTTGCAAGAACAACCTGCAACAAATCCGACCAACGAAATTAAAGCCAATATCAAAGCAATTTTTTTCATATTTCTTTCCTTCTTTATTAAATAAAAGGCGTGTAAAAAACCACGCCTTTTACAATCTGTTATTACAAAGGCATTTTAATTGCATTTTGCATATATTCGACAAATTCAGACAAAGATTTTACTTCCTGACCTTCTTTACCCAAATAACGCAAAGCAACGCTCTTTTCGTTCATTTCTTTTTCACCAACGACCGCGATAATAGGTGTTTTTGATAAAGATAATTCACGAACTTTGTAATTTACTTTTTCGTCCCTTAAATCAGCACGAGCATACACCCCTGCTTTATTCAAAGATTTTACAACTTCATTTGCATAATCTTTGTATTTTTCAGAAACAGGGACAACCACAACAGGTTCTGGGGATAACCATAATGGTAAATTTCCACCTGTTGATTCAAGCAAGATTCCCATAAATCTTTCAATAGAACCCAACATTGCACGATGCAACATAATTGGACGATGTTTTTCACCATCTTCACCGATATAAGACAAATCAAATCTTTCTGGTAAATTCATATCCAATTGAACCGTACCACATTGCCATTTACGTCCCAAAGCGTCCCATAAATAAACACAAATCTTTGGTCCATAAAACGCACCTTCGCCTTCAGCAACAACGTATTCAACACCGGCTTTATCCAATGCTTTACGCAAAGTATCTTCTGCGAAATCCCATACTTCATCACTGCCGATTCTGAATTCAGAATCTGGACGAGTTTCCAAATCCATCAAAACTTTATCAAACCCAAGGTTATGATAAATTTCCAAAATCAAACGAAGTGCTTTGACAACTTCTTCTTGCATTTGGTCTTCTGTACAGAAAATATGTGCATCGTCTTGAGTTAATTCACGAACACGCATCAATCCAGCCAAAGAACCAGATGCTTCATAACGATTAACTTTGCCAAATTCTGCCAAATACATTGGTAATTCTTTATAAGATTTTATACCCTGACCGAATACCAACATTCCCCCAGGACAAGACATAGGTTTGACACAGAAATCTTTGCCATCTAATGTTTTGCCAGAATAATTGTGGCTGGCATATTTTGCCCAATGTCCAGATCTTTCCCACAAAGAACGTTCCATAACCGTTGGTGTTGATATTTCAAGATAACCTTCGCGATTTTGACGTTGACGTATATATTCAACCAATCTGCGATATACTTTAAAACCTTTGTCATGCCAAAATACAGCACCAGGTGCATATTCAGGTTCAAAATGGAATAAATCCATATCTTTACCCAATTTACGATTATCACGTTTTGCTGCTTCTTCTTGCATTTTCAAAAATTCTTCTAATTTTTCTGCACTTTCAAAAGCATCAACGTAAATACGTTGCAACATTTTATTTTTGCTATCGCCTTTCCAATAAGCACCTGCAACACTTCTGATTTTAAAACCATCTTTTGGTAAATCTTTAGAAGATGCAACATGTGGTCCACGACACAAATCTGTAAAATCACGGAAAGAATATACAGATAATACTTCCCCGTTTGCATCGTATTCATTTAACCATTCCATTTTATATGGTTGATCTTTGAATAATTCTTTGGCTTCTGATAAAGAAATTTCACGTCTATCAAAACGACCATCTGATTTGATTAAAGATTTCATTTCTTTTTCAATAGATGCAAAATCTTCTTCGCTAAATCTGTGTTCTGTATCAAAATCGTAATAAAAACCATTTTCAATAGCAGGACCCC
>JAFZIM010000071.1 GCA_017554365.1 Alphaproteobacteria bacterium
AACGCATATTTTGCAAATTCTTTGAATTTTTCCCACAAATCTTTTGCGGTTGCTTCATCCAAAGTTCCTTCTTTCTTGCAGCCCTCTATGAATTTAATCTCTAATTTCGCCAACAATTCCAGTTTCTTTTTACCCATGGCCTTGCGCACAGTATCGGATTCGCCACGCGTAAACCCGGCCAATGCACGCGTCAATTGCATAACCTGTTCTTGATAAACAATAATACCATAACTTTCTTTTAATATAGGTTCAGCCAATGGATGCACATATTCTATTTTTTCAATTCCATGCATTCTGTCGATGAATTGTGGAATGTATGCAATAGGGCCAGGTCTATTCAAAGCATTTAACGCAGATATTTCCAAGAAATTAGTAGGGCGCATTTTCTTTAATGTCTGTTGCACGAACGGGGCATCAAATTGGAATATGCCTTCGGTTAAACCTGATTGCCATAATTCCATTGTTTTTTCATCGTCTGTTGGTATTTGGTCTAAATCAATATTTATACCATGTGTTTTCTGAATCAATTGAATTGTAGATTTCAAAACAACCAATGTTTCCAAACCTAAAAAGTCAAATTTAATTAACCCAGCACTTTCCAAATAATGTCCGTCAAACTGACATGAAGGTAATGGGTTGCTTGGATCACGATAAACAGGTGCGATTTTTGTAGTAGGTCTATCACCAATAACAACACCACACGCATGTTGTCCCAAGTTTCGTATTGAACCTTCTAATTTTTCTGCAATATCAATTACTTTCTTTATATCGTCGTCATATTCCAAAATTGCCTGAATATCAGGTGATGCTTTTATAGCATCTTTCAATGTTTTAATTTTTGGGTCTTGTGGAACTAATTTAGATACGGCATCAACTTTGGAATAAGGTATTCCATAAACACGACCAATATCACGAATTGCACCACGTGCCTGTAAACTGCCGAAAGTAATTATACGGCACACAGAATCACGACCATATTTTTGTCCGACATAATTTAAAACTTTTTCTATTCCAGTTGGTTCAAAATCAACGTCAAAATCAGGCATTGAAATTCTGTCAGGATTCAAAAATCTTTCAAACAACAAACCATATTTTAATGGGTTAACATGTGTAATACCCAAAGCCCACGCAACGATAGACCCAGCACCACTTCCACGCCCAGGTCCAGTTAAAATATTATTATTACGGCACCAATTAATATAATCTGCCACGATTAAGAAATATCCTGGAAATCCCATACCTATAATAACATCTAATTCATATTCCGCCTGTTCATAGTATGGTTTTGTATCAGTAATATTATGTTGTTCTAATCTGGCCTTTAACCCGTTCATAGTGTCATCACGCAACATTTGACATTCTGTTTCAAAATCGCCACCAAATCTTGGTAATAAAGGTTTTTCATGAACATTTACATAAAAAGCACAACGTTTAGCAATATTTATAGTGTTTTCTATAGCTTCTGGTAAATCAGAAAATAATTCTGACATTTCTTCGCTTGATTTAAAATATTGTTCAGGCGATTTACGTGGTCTGTTTGGGTCTATAACTTTTGTTTGTCCCAAAATGCAACCTAAAACATCTAATGCTTCGTAATCTTCAGGCACAGCAAAACATACATCATTTGTTGCAACAATCGGTATATTCAAATCACGTGCAATTTGCAAAAACACAGGTTCAGTTTTCATTTCATCTTCTAAACCATGTCTTTGTAATTCTATATAAAAATTATTTCCAAATATATCCAAAAATTGTTGTGCTAATGTAAATGCAGTATTATTTTGATTATTTAATATTGCCAACCCCATTGGCCCAGTATGCGCACCAGACAAACAGATTAAATCGTCTTTGTGTACTTTCAATTCAGCCATAGTTATATAAGGCCCAAGATGATGATTTTCTTGACGCATATACATTATACGGCTAAGTTCACAAAGATTTAAATAACCTTCGTGATGTTTTGCCAACAAAACAATTTTCGCCAAAGAAGATTGTCTTAATATTTTTGGGTCTGCATTATGATAATTCAGGGTTATTTCAATTCCAATAATAGGTTGTATTTTACTTGATGGCATAACATCTGAAAATTCAGCACAACCTGACATCATGTTTGTATCTGTCAAAGCACACGCAAACATATTATTGTCCTGACAATATTCAGGAATACCTTTTAATATGCCTAATTTTTTATTTTTGCCAACGGGCAGGGTACTGCCACCGACAGAAATTCTTGAATGAACACGCAAATGCACGAAATCAGGCATATCAAAAACCCTTTCAACCTTTTTATATTAATTTAACTTTCCATGACAATGTTTATATTTCAAACCTGAACAACATGGACACAAAGCATTACGGCTGATATTTAAATTAGCCATATTATTTTCAGAAGTATTTTGATTTAATTCTGAATCATGTTGTGCCTGTTGTTGTGCAGTAGAATCAATATCTTCCTGGGTATATTCCATACGGCAAATATAAGCAACAGAAACTGATTTGAAATTTTGTATTGTTGTTTTAAACAATTCCAATGCTTCTGTTTTATATTCATACAAAGGATTCTTTTGAGCATATCCACGCAAACCAATTGAACCCTGTAAATAATCCATCTGTTGCAAATGGCGTTTCCATACTGAATCCAAAGCACCCAACATCATTTGTCTTTGTGCTATTTGAATCAATTCTGGGCCATATTTTTCACATTGTTGATTATATCTACGCATAGCCAAATTAAACAATGTATCATAGGCAACACGTTCTGAAACAGATTCATCAGTTTTCCAATTATCTAAATCAGTAATATCTAATGCGAACATACGCATCATATCATCATGAATACCATCTAAATTCCAATCCATTTGATGTGCTTTTTCAGGTATATTGCGTTCACAAATCATTTCCACAACATCACCAATCAATTCTTCAACAAAAGGATTAAGATTTTTAGAAGTCATCAATTCATCACGTTGTTTATAGATAACCATTCTTTGTTCATTCATAACGTTATCGTATTTCAACAATTCTTTACGTGCTTCAAAATATCTGGCTTCTACACGTTTTTGTGCTTTTTCCAATGCCTTTGTTATCCAAGGGTGAGTAATTGCTTCACCTGGTTTTAATCCAAGATTAGTCAACATATTTTCTAATCTTGAAGCACCAAATATACGCATTAAATCATCGTCCAAAGCCAAGAAGAATTTAGAATCCCCAGGGTCACCTTGACGGCCAGAACGACCACGTAATTGGTTATCAATACGACGTGATTCATGACGTTCTGTACCAATAACATATAAACCTCCGGCTTCTAAAACAATTTTTTTGTTTTCTTCTATTGTTTTGATTATTTCTGCTTTCTTTTCTTCAAAATCAGGTGCGGTTTCATCTAAATCAGCAATCAATTCATCTGCATTACCACCCAATTTAATATCTGTTCCACGACCAGCCATATTAGTAGCAATTGTCACAGCACCTGGCGCACCCGCCTGAGATACAATTTTTGCTTCTGATTCATGGTGTTTAGCATTCAAAACAGCAGGGGTTATTCCCAATTTTTCACGAACGATTTTTGCTAATTCTTCTGATTTTTCAATAGAAATTGTTCCAACCAACACAGGTTGTTTACGTTCCATACATTCAGAAATCTGTTTAATAATAGCATCATATTTTTCTGCTTTATTACGATAAATTTCATCATGATGGTCAATACGTGCCACAGGTCTATTTGTAGGAATAGAAACAACACGCAATTTATAAATTTCTTCAAATTCAGCCGCTTCTGTCATTGCTGTTCCTGTCATACCGGCCAACACAGGATACATTCTGAACAAATTCTGATAAGAAATACTTGAAACGGTTTGATTTTCTGGTTGAACTTCTACATGTTCTTTGGCTTCAATTGCTTGATGTAAACCTTTGCCAAATCGACGACCAGACATAACACGACCAGTAAATTCATCAACAATTAAAACTTCGCCATTACGCACAACATAATTTACATTTTTTATATACAAATGATGTGCCAACAAAGATTGTTGTATATGCATAACCACAACAGCATTTTCAGATGCATATAAATTATCGCCAACCAAAACGCCTGCTTCTTTCAAAAGATTAGTTGCATGGTCCATACCAATATCTGTTAATGTCACATGTCTATCTTTTTCATCTATCTTGTAATCTTCCGGAACCAATTGAGCAACCACAGCGTCAACTTTGTTATATAATTCACTTGTATCTTCGGCTGGGCCTGAAATAATCAATGGAGTACGGGCTTCATCGATTAAAATACTATCCACTTCGTCAACGATAGCATAAAAGAACGGACGCAAAACCTGTTGTTCTTTTGTAAATTTCATATTATCACGCAAATAATCAAAACCTAATTCAGAATTCGTAACATATGTAATATCACAATTATACGCAGCACGTCTATCTTCATCAGACATATCATGTTGAATAACACCAATTGTCATACCCAAAAATCTGTAAACTTGACCCATCCAACCAGCATCACGAGAAGCCAAATAATCATTAACTGTTATTAAATGTGCCCCTTTGCCATATAATGCTTTTAAATACAACGCCAATGTAGCAACTAATGTTTTTCCTTCACCAGTTTTCATTTCTGAAATTTGGCCGTTTCCTAAAACCATACCACCAATTAACTGCACATCAAAATGACGCAAACCAATCGAACGTTTAGACGCTTCACGGACGGCAGCAAAAACATCAGGCAAAATATCTTTTTCCTTTTCGCCATTTGCTAATCTTTCACGAAAAACATTGGTTAAATTACGGATTTCTTCATCGGACATAGCCGCATATTTAGGTTCTAAAGCATTTATTGAATTAACAATTTTATCATAAGATTTTACAATTCTGTCATTAACTGAACCGAACAACATTTTTAATACATTTTTCATTTTTATTCCTTACACTTTCTGCAATTTTATCGACCACGCAAAATCATAGCCATATTTGTATAATTTTATAGCAATTTTCGCATTTAAGGTCAATACTTTATTCATATAATAAAGTTTTTTATTAATACAAGGTATTAACCCTAAGAATTTACTGATTATTGAACAGAATTATCATGTATATTATAGACGTCACCGCCATATAAAACATGCATTTTCTTGGTTGAACCATTGGTTATAGGCAAATCTGATTCAGACATATTTAAGAAATATGTTTTATTTCCAGATTGTATCGCCAAAGCAGGGCGTTGCGACACAGAATCTAATAAGCACATTTTATCATTTCCAACATGCAACCAAACCCCATTTACACATTCATTTTCAACCGGAATTTCTTCATCATTTGGTAAACAAACCATGTGTTGTTCGTTATTTATGACATTATCGTAAATTGCCTTTCTTACATTAGATTGAACGGTAATCCCTGAAACATACCCACCACAATATCCAGGACATCTTTTTTTACAATCATCATAAGAACCAGATTGTAAATTTGCGACATAAACCCACTTTGATTTAGCAGGGGCGGTCATTCTACACCAACAATATTGACCTTGGCCGTTTAAATCTTCACGAACATCTGATCCTGATGTCGCAACACCATTAACCATTTCAACACTAGCATCCAAAGAACACGCTGCATCACCAGATAATTCTATACCTGCCATTTCTCTGTTTTCAGGGTTATCAAACCATTCAACACGCCATTTCATTGCATCACGCATCGCAATATATGTATCTGGGTGTGCTGTCTGATATGGTTCATAATCGTCAGCATCAATTTTATAATTATTAGACCATGGCATTTCTTGCAATTCATAACCATTTTTACATACACATTTGCTTCCATCAAAATATTCATTATTTGAACATCTTAATTCCCAAAGCGCATAATAATATTTATCTTCAGTTGTCCCTGCTGGAATAACTATTGTTTTTTCGCAATCACCTTCTAATTCATAATTATCGCACCAACCAATAAATTTATATCCTGCTTTAATTGGTTCAGTTGGGGTTATATATGTATCATTATCAGCAGAATAAGTATAAGTGTCTTGAGATATACCATTTATCATTTCTTCTGCATCATAATATAAAATACTATAATTTAGTGGAGACCATTGTGCATATAATGTGATTTCATTTTCCCCATCATT
>JAFZIM010000072.1 GCA_017554365.1 Alphaproteobacteria bacterium
ATCCCATTTATTGTTGGCAAGATTGCTTCTCGTGATGCTTCGGCACAAATGTATGCGATTACTTCACAAATAGAAACTGCATACACTGCCGCCAGAATTTATTTACGTGAAGTCAAAGATGATTTGCCTTATAAAAAACAAGAATTAGCAAAAGAAAAATTCGTAGATGTTTTGGAAAATTATGGATTGCCACTTGGGTTTAATCCAAAAACTGCTTTCGGTCAGGAAATATCTTTAATCATAGATAAAAACGAAGATGGTATAATCGGTTATCTGCAAATTTCAGGTGGTAATTTATCAAAATTACAAATGGCTGAAATGGCACGAAGAATAGGGTTTTATGCAACATTAAATGCAAAAACTATTGATGTTGTTATACCACTTGATAATGTTTATTCTGATATCGTATCAAGAAAAGAAACAAATGAAGGTGTCGGTTTTCTATCTGATTTAGATTTAAATGAAAATAATATAAATAATATTGGTGTTTTATTTGCAAGAAATGGCACTTTTGAAACTGCTGAATTTAATAGTTTAGTTTTGTATGGTATGGAAGCAAACAGCACAGATAAAAATAATATATCTGATTTGTATGCAAAAAAATCTATATTTCAAAGTGCTGATGGTGGGGCTGCATTGACTTTATCACGTGCAGATTTAGTAGTAGGTGATGCATTGTTAAGAACAATTGCAAAATTTGGAACGGCTGGAACATTTGAATCTAATACTGCGTCTGTTTATGATTTTTCCATGGCCGAAGGTAGAACTTCATTCACAGGCCCAGCAGAATGGAATGTTCGTGGTAATGTAAAATCTGATAATTTTAGTTTCACCACAGACAGATTAGATATCGGTGGCTATATAGACGCTTCACGCGGACAAGATGTTTATGTAGAACCAACAACTTTGTCTTATGTCAGTAATGTTGGTATAGATGCTAAAAATGTTTTTGCAGCAAATATTACACTGCGCGACCAAACATCTTATGGGTTATTAAATGGCAGAACTGGTATGGCGATTATTGATATAAGACCAGCAGGAACATCTATATTGCCTGATGCTTATGTTGAAAATATAAATAATGATTCTTTTGAAATTATTGCTGATGCCAAAGATATAAATGGAAATATGGTTAAATGCAAAGATGTCATAGAATCTTTGAATGAAAAATATAATTCTAAATCTTTGGCACAAAATATAATATGCCAATATGTTTTTTGGCAAAGATTAGAATCAAGAATAAATATAAAACAATGTTTACAAAGTGGCGCAAATGATTGTATGTAAAAATCATTTTTATAACGAACAACGTGGTGCTTCTATCTTAGAAGTATTGTTGGCTATTTCCGTTGTTTTGTCTGTGTCGCCATTTATTTACATGCAAATTATTACTATGTCCAAAGATGTAAAAGATATTGCGATGGCTAATAAAATTGTTGGTCTGCGTGATGGTGTAATTAATTTTTTGCGTGTGAATCAAAATCAATGGCCTGAAACTGCTGAAATAAAAATGAGTGATGAAGATTTACAAAAAATATCGCCTTTTGCTCATAGTGGTTTTATTGATAAATATAGTGTTAATGGTGGAATTATAACTGATGTGTATTTGGCTTTTGATATGAATAATTCAGATTATAGCAAAGCCAATATTGCTAAATACATCGGGACAGATGCTGCGATTGTTCGTGAAGATGGAATTGCTTATTCTCAGACATGGGCTGTTTCTGCGCCAGATGATTTTATGGTCGGAGATTTAATTTTTAAAATAAGTCGTGATTTTGGTGGCATAGATAAAACTAAATTTTTGCATCGTGGAACTATGGGTGAAGACAATTTAAATCAAATGGAACGTGATTTAAATATGAATAATTTTAATGTGGTGAATGTAAGTAAGATAACAGGACAATCTGCAAAAATAATTGATGTTGATTCTGTTTTTCTTGATTCAAAAATGGTTGATGCACAAACAATATATTTTTCTTCTGGGGCCAGTATAGATTCCAAAGAAATGGTTGCTGATTTTTTGCGTGTCACAGGCGATGTAAATGGTGTTCGTGCAATAACTGCAAATAAATTAAATGGTGATAAATATACGACATCAGGCCGTTTAATTGTGGACAGGGCGACAATTGGTAATTCTGTTAATGTTGCAAATAATATGGTTTTGAAAGCAACAAGTTCTACATCTGTTTCTGGGTTTAGTGGTATTTCTATGAATAAATTAATGACACCTTATTTATCAACATCAGATTTGGTTTTTTATGAAAATTTTGGAATAACAATATCAGGCGAATTATTGATGACTAACAAAGCACCATTGAAAATAGGAAATTGGTTTTTCCCAAATAATACACCACCTACATTTTCTCGTTTTATTTTAACGCGTGCATCTGTGTCTGCTGTACCTGATACAAACGAATTTAAAAAGATAACTGAAAAAAATTGGCAAAATAGATAATGAAAAAAATGTTTTTATCTTTTATTAAAAAATCTCAGCATGGTGGTATGCTGGTGGAATTAATGATGACAATTGCTTTGGCTACGATATTAATTCCATTTATATTCCGTTATCAACAAAATGTTGTTTATCGTGCAAGAAATATCGCTGTTGCGAAACAAATGGAAGTAGTGCAATCTGTTCTTGAAAGATATATCGTTGAAAATAAAACAGAATTGATGAAACCATTGGGTAAAAAAATAACAAGAATCAAAATTTCAGATTTGCTTGATTATGGGTTGCCAGATTATATAGCAGAAAATTATAAAAACGATTATCAATTACGTATATTAAAATCTGCTGATAAAAATAATAAATCTACATTACAGGGAATTGTTATTTTAAATGATTCTACGATAAGTCCTTTGCGAACACATGAAATTGTAAATATGGGCGGTGGAAAAATTGGTTTTGTCGAAGGAAACAATACCTATGGTGGATTTGGTGCTTTTCATGCTTCTGCATCTGATTTTGGTATAAATGATGGAAATGGAATTATCGGGACAACTTCGGTAAAACGCGGAAATACAGATTATTTGTGGCGTGTCCCATCAGATAACAAAGAAGATTCTATGATGTTATCAATGTTGAATCTTGATGGGCATGATATAGATAATGTAAAATTCTTTGATGCTGATAAAGCGCAATTTGAAGAAAAATTAGTTGCGAATAAACTTGTGGCGGGAACGATTGCTTTTGCAAACAGAACAACACTTAATTCTGTATTTAGTTCTGAAAATATTTTGGTAAATGGGACAATGACAGCAGACGCCAGAAGTTTAAACATCAGCGATGTTTTGACTTTAAGTGATTCTGGAAAATTTTCGTCTTTCTTTACTAACGATTTATATACGAATAATTTAACTTTAAGTGGTTTTAGTGTTTCTTCGACATCGGGAAAATCTGCTGTATTAAAAATTATTGGTGATATGGATATGATAATGGGTCGAATCAATGCGAGTTATGTATCAGTTGGTTATACAGGTTCTGTGACTCCGCGTTTATATATAACTGATAAAATACAAGACGCCAAAGATTCATCTTACTATTGGGATATAAAAAACAGCAAAGCCAGATTTTCAGATGTTATCTTTCCAGAATTATCACGTATGGCGATTAACATAGTTTCTATGGAATCTAAACCAGGAACGCAAACAACCACGATTTTTAGTGGTATTGTTGCAAATACTAATGCGACGGTTGGGGATTATCTGAATGCCATAAATGAAATTCAAATAAAAGTTCGTGAAAAATATCATTTATTGAATTTAGAATAAATTATGCTATAAATTTGTTTATACAGGATAGATTTATGAAAATAGTATGTGATTTTTGCAAGACAAGTTATAATTTAAATAAAGCACCAAATGGCCCTGTGAAATGTGCTGTGTGCGGGCATACTTGGGTTCCATATCGTCCATTGGTTGGTCGTGCTTTTATTAAATTTATTGCTGCGCTTTGTGCTTTGATTTCAGTATGTATATTTGCGTTTGTCGTTGTGGTTGAAGTTAATAATAGAGCAGAACACAGAAAACCTTTAGTTGCTGGTATGGACGAAAAAAATGTTCATATTATCAAAGACGAAAACGGGGCAGACCGCATATTTGTTTCAGGAAATATTAAAAATAATACAGACGAACTTTATGGTATGCCTAATATAGAAATTATTTCATACGATGAAAAAAAAAATGTGTTGTCGCGTCAGACATTTTTACCGCCTGTGACATTCATAGATGCAAAAACAACAATAACATTTAATTATGTTTTATCTGTTGAAACAAAAAATGTCAGAAGGGTTGCAGTTGAATTAAAGGGGATAAAATGAAAAAAATAATTGCTTTGATTATGTCATTGGTTTGTTTTATGGCCGTGGCAGATGATACTACACCACCACCGCCTATGGTCCCACGTGTAAGTATTTTTTCAACAACGGTTGATTGGGCTGCTGTGACAGGGTTAAGATTAAATCAATACATCGGTAAAATATCAGGAAATAATAATAAACTGGTCAAAAATGGTTTGGTTTTATATTATCTTGATACATTCCCTTGCTATGGTGAAGCAGATAGTGTTAGGGTTTGGATATCACCAAATGGCAAAATGGTTGGGAATTTGCGTCTTGTATGCGTTCATAAACCAACAACAATATCTTTTGCTTGGCGAAATGCAGACGAAGATGCTTTGGATGCAAAAACAACTGGTATTTTGACTTGTTCAGTAGAAGGAAAAAGTGAATTAAAGATAGATTTATCCAAATGTGAAATTGGTAAAGATTGGAAAGAATATAAATAATGGCAGAAATTCGTAATTTTATAGTTGAAGAATCAGATGTTGGTATTCGCATAGATAAATTTTTATCCTTGAAAATGCCTGAATTTTCACGCAGTGAAATCCAAAAATTTAATATCGCAAGAAAAGACGAAAAAAAATTCAAATTATCAGACAAAACCAAATTAAACGATGAATTTATTGTCGAAATATCTGAAAAACAGACAGATGTTGCGATGGATAATATTTCAAACGATTTTGATTTAGATATTTTGTATGAAGATGACGATATTATTGTTATAAATAAACCACGTGGTGTGGTTATGTACCCAAGTGCTGGAAATAAAACAGGGACTTTGGTTCAAAATTTATTGTCTTATACGCATTTATCGACGCTTGGCGGACAAACAAGGCCTGGGGTCGTTCATCGTTTAGATAAAGATACCAGTGGGGTTATGGTTTTTGCAAAATCTGATGTCGCATATAGGGAATTGGTAAAAATATTTTCTAAACACGATTTGACCCGTAAATATATTGCTTTTGTTTGGGGTGTTCCGACATGGGGCGGGGCAGAAATAACCGGGAATATTGCCCGTTCTTCAAGAAATCGTCAAAAAATGTCTTTGGTTAAAACTGGGGGCAAACCAGCACATACAATTGTCAATGTTGCTGATGTTTGGACGAAAAGTGGAATTTCAATGTTTCGTTGTACTTTGATGACTGGACGAACACATCAAATCAGGGTTCATTTATCTTCACATGGTTTCCCTGTGTTATGCGACCCGTTATATGGTCGTGAAAAATCTCACATAGGTGGGGTCAAAGACCCGGAATTATTGGAATTTTTACGCGAACATAACGGACAAATGTTGCATGCAGAGGTTCTTGAATTTACACATCCAGTTTCAGGTGAAAAAATGCATTTTAAAACAAGATTACCTGATGATATGATGTATTTAAAAGAAATTCTTGATAACGAATAAAAAATTCCAAAATAAATCATTGTTTGATGTTATTTTTCGCTTTTAATATTTTATAATCTATGATAAAATAATCATAAAGTAAATGGAGAAAGGGGATGAAAAATATCATCAAAACTATTAGTTTAATTGGTTTAATTACTGCTGTTTATGCGGCTGACGCTGCGACTGCGCGTGTTGGTGTTGTTGGTAAAACCACATCAAGATTACCATCAATCGCGGGTTATGTGACTGCTGTTGGAACAGGAACAATTGCTACATCAGCAACTGGTGTGACAACAACAGCTTCAACTTTGCTGACAAATTCAGAATGTATAGATAACTATACAGGGTGCTTAAAGGGCGCAGATGCTTGTGGTGGTGATTTCCAAGAATGTACTACAAATGTATTGTTCCACGCGCAAATGCCAAAATGTTTAAGCATTTTATCTCAATGTACATCATCTGGGATAAATGATTTGTTTGGAACATCAAATACAACCGCTTTGTCCAATATCGCAACAAAAAATAGTTTTGGTGAAGTCACAAAATATACATACCCAACAGATGGTTCTGTATTGGGTCAAATGATTACTGGTGCAAAAATTGCAAATCAGTATGATACACCACAATGTATTAAAAGATATACATCATGTTTGAAAAAAGACAGCGTTTGCGGAAATGATTTTGAATTATGTACAACAGATACAGAATTCAGAAAACAATCTGTTGCCTGTGGTTCTACATTGGCACGTTGTCAAAGTGAAGGTATCATAGAATTATATGGTTCTACAAATACATCTGCCGCCCCATCTGGTTCTTCAAGATTGGGCGTTGCTATTTCAGAAGGTGCAGATTTGGCAGCAGCAAACGCAGTTTCTACTTGTTATAAAGTTGCAGACCAATGTATCTTGAATGCTTGTGGAACAAATCCTATTAAATGTATGGTTGATAAAAGTGGGGTTTTGGCAAAAATTGCTGATGCAATTTCAAGTGGCTCATCTGTGACCCCAGAAGAATTAACACAAATTACATCTATGACGAGCAGTTCTGATGTATCTGCATATATTAAAAATATGTGTTTAGATACAATTGGTGGTAATAAATATTGTTATGCTACATTCTTGGGTAATGGTCAGATGCCATCTGCATCTCAATTACGTGATGAAGATAACAAAGATGAAATTTTTGGCGAAGCATACGCTTCTCGTATGAATTCTGTTATCAAACAGAAAGTTCAAGATTTGGTTAATAAATTTGATACCAAGGCAAAAACAAAATGTCTTGAAAATATCAAATCTTGTGCAATGCGTTCTTGCGGTAATGGTTTAGGTTCAGTTTGTTATAGTCAGGTATTTGGAACAAACGGCCAAAACACAATTAACGGCAAAGCAACATACGAAGGAATCAAAACTGCTTGCGAAGCAATCATAAATACAGATACAAACTGCCAATATGCAGCAGCAAATGCTAATAATAATATGTATACATATACTTATTCAGATAGTTCTGTATTCACAACATTGTTCCCAGCAGCAGAAGATAGCACTAATGATCCAATTGGTGCAGTTGCTTCATTAAACGCATCACTTTCTACATCTTATAATGATGCTGCAATCGCACAGATGAAAAAACAATGTGCTAATGTTGCAGTAAGTTGCGTAAAATCTATGTGCGGTAAAGATTATGTGAACTGCTATCGTAACAGAACAGACGTTATGTCAAATACATATAACACAGGTTCTGCTGGATTCGATAGAAGCATGAACAAAGTTGGCGGTGTATTAGATTACACAATCGTCACAGGTTTATGCGTTGGCACAGTTAAAAATGCAGAAGTTTGCGAAGAACATTTGAAGATTGAAGCTGTAAAACTTGAAAAAGATACAAAATCAAGCACTTGGGGTGATAGCGTACGTGGTGACTGGTTGGGTGCCGCTGGTTCTATCTCTGCCAAAGAAACATTGGTTGATGTGACAATTGGTTGTCGTACAAAGACAGACAGCGAAAACTGCGATCCTAATGCAATAGAAGCATGTGATTATGTTGACGCTGATGGTTGCTTGTATGATGAAAAAGTGACTCAATCTTGGACAGAATATTCATTATCACAATCTGCAAACAATTTGTTCCAGGAAGTTTTGATGGATATTGAAAAAGAAGCCCAAGCAAAATATAATGCAAAGTTAACAAAAGAACAAAATGTATGTTTGGCTAATAACAAAGGCGGTATTATGGGCGCCAGCGACAATGGTTCAACATTCATGTGGGTAAAATTGAAATCTAACAAGGTTCCAAAAGATTACGCAATGAAGGGATTACAAACAAAGAACTTTGTTGCAAGTAATGAATTGTATGGTTCATTCTGCCGTGCAAAAATCACAATCATGAGTGATGATAAAGCAATCCAAGATGCATTGGGTGAAAAAGCAACAGCATACTTCGCAGTTGGTGATGCATTCACATGTGGTTCTTGGATTGACCAAAAAACATTAGACAACATAACAAAAGCAGTTGGTGAAAAAGCACGTAAGGAAGCCGGTGAAGGTTCTGCAAAAGAAAAAGCCACAATGGCATGGTCAACAGTCGGTGGATTCTTGGCTGGTGGTTTGGGTGGATTCTTTGGTATGGATGCAATCCAAAAGAACGGCGGTTCCTTAGGCGGTTTATTGCAAGGTAAAGGTATCAAACAAACAAAAGCAAATACAACTGCTGCAAATGAATGTTTATCACATATCATAAATGCACGTAGTTCTTATGATTCATCTGTGAATGAACGTGATCCAATCAAAGCAGCCAAGAATTTCCAAAGCGCAGTTGATTATGGAAACAAAGCATTGCGTTCAGCACGTAGTGCGGGTGCATCAGTTAGCGATATCAAAACATTCAAGATGGGTGCATATTCTGATGAAACAGAAATTGCAACTGCTATTGCTGCAACACAACCTGTTGCTACAACAGCCACAACAACTTATACTTGGGATACAACAGACAAAGCAAATGTTGATAGTTTAATTGCAAATATTGAAGCAATAAACACATGTGGTGAAAAATCAAGATGTCGTATCTATTTGAATACTGCAAAACAATTTTTAACAACAACACCAAGTGATGTTATTGCTAACAGTGTAATAAGCAATATCAAGAATGCTTATGCTGAATGTGACAAAGGTAATACTGGCGGTGCAACACCTTGTCAAAATAATGCCACTATAAAGAGCGGTGTAGAAAGTCTGAAATTGGCAGTCGTTGGAACAACACCTGCTACTACAGCAACTACAGTTGATACTACAACATTGGCAACAACTCCATTGCCATCAAGTGTCAACAGAATCCAAGATAGTGCTGAATGGAAAGAATTCCCAGACAATCTTGATAAACTTGAAACAGCATGTAGCGATGTTACAGCAGGCGAAACAGAAGAAGAAGCAAAATCACGTCGTAATAAAAACTTGATTGCTGGTGCTGCTTTGGGTGCTGCCGGTGCTGCTTTGGGTATCGGTATATCCAAGACCGCATTAGATATAAAATACGAAAAAGCTGAAAACGAAGCCATCAAAGAATGGATGGAACAAGTTGGTGAACACATCACATGTTATTTGGGTGGTGAAGAACTTGGTTCATACGGCGATGTCATCAGTTTCGATGTTGAATAATCAAGAAAGTAAAATAAAAAACACCGGCGAATGTCGGTGTTTTTTTATGTAAAAATATTTTGCGTTTTATTCTTTATGCATTTATAATCTTATTGTTAAAAAAGGAATATGTATGAAAAATTTATTGCGTATGTTATTTGGCCCACGTGCCGCAAAAACAACTGCTGGTGAATTGGCAAAAAAATTTGGTTTGGAATTAAAGGGTAATCCAAATGAACCTGTGCGTGGAATCGCACCAATTGCAGATGCAAAACACGGACAATTGGCTTTCTATTCCACAGAACGTAATTCTGCTGCTTTTAAAATATTACCAATCGAAGTATTAAAGAACACACGTGCGAGTGTTATATTAATTCAACCTGAACAAATTGAAAACGCCCCAGCTGGTGCAACATTATTAATAACTGATTCACCACGTGGTAATATTGTAAAAATCTTGGGCGAAATATATCGTGAAAAACCAAGATTTGGTGTTTCTTATTTTGCAGAAGTTGAACATGGTGTTTTCTTCCGTAAAAAACGTTCTTGCTATATCGGTCAGTTTGCAACAGTTGAACGCGGCGCAGTATTGGAAGAAGGTGTAAAAATTTATCCTGGGGCTTATATCGGGCGCAATGTTGTTATTCGTGCAAATACTATCGTTCAAACTGGTGCACATATTGAAAACGCAACGATTGGTGCAGATTGTGTAATTAACGCAAATGCTGTTATCGGCAAAGATGGTTTTGGTTATACCCGTCAAAATGGTAAAAATGTATTTATTCCACATGTTGGTCGTGTTGTATTGGGTGATCGTGTTTCTGTGGGTGCAAATACATGTATTGATCGTGGTGCTATGACAGATACAATGGTTGGTGATGGAACCAAGATAGATAATTTATGTCAAATTGCGCATGGTGTTGTTATTGGTAAAGAATGTTTCTTGGCTTCTGGGGTTGGAATTGCCGGTGGCGCAGTTATTGGCGACAGGGTTTTATTGGGTGGTCATGTTGGTATTGCAAATGGTATTCATATTGGCGATGATGCCGAAGTCGGTGCAAACAGTGGCGTATTCCGTAATATACCTGCGGGATCTAAATGGTTGGGATATCCTGCGGGACCTGGAATTGAATTCTTCCGTCATTATGCCTGGATTAAAAAACATTTGGATCAAGATTAAAAAAATACCGCCCATTTGGGCGGTTTATTTTTTTATATACATATCTTTTTAATCAGGACATTGTGAAAGCAAATTCAAAGTATTTTGAACATCTTGATTTACAGATATTGTAATTTCCCTTTGCATACCGTCCATATAAGTATAATTAAATGGTGTAGTTTCAAATTGTGGTGCATGTTTATAAACATCTTTAAATGGTGCTAGTAATTTTTCAAACCATTCGCGATTTTTACATAAACACGCATTACGAACATCTGCAACCATTTCACCATTAACGCTGTTTGAATATTTATCTGAAATTTCGTCGTTTGTAGTCATTAAACAACGAGAACCAACAGCAAAATAATTCACATCATCTTTGATAAAATTATATACAGATTCTTCGTCTTTGCCGTTTAATTTCATTTTATAGACGATACCAGCAGTACAACAAGATTGAGAAGCCCTTTGCAACATTTGATATCTTTGCAACAAAGGTTTAGCAAAAGAATCTGTGGCACTGATTTCAGAATTAGAATTTATGCCATATAAAATTTCGTCCATTTTAATAGAACTAAAATGTGGTGCGCGTGGATAAGCATTTTGGGTGTATACCGGTTTTTTATACCATATCGCACATTCTTCTGGTGTATCAAAAGGACAATTATAATCATGTTTGCATGTATTGTCGCATACAGGTTTTGTTTCAGGAATTAAAATCTGTTCTTCTATGATAGTTTGCTTTAATTTTTTTGCATGTTCTATCATAACAGGTTTTATTTCACATTCTGGGCCAATACATTCAGATGCACCGGCATAATTAACACCAAATGCAGATATAATTGGCAATATAAAAATTAAGGTCTTTTTCATATTCCTATATTTTATCATAAAAAAAGCCCTTATTAAACAAAAAATTTATATTGTATTTACATAGGAAAAAATTCTATAATAAAAACGTAATATTAAGAATAAAGGATAAAATATGAAAAAAATCTCTATCATTTCTATATTGTCTATGTTGATGATTCCTGCTTTTGCAGAACAGGCAAAGATAGAACCAGTTGTAGAAAGCACTGCAAAAGAACAAGTTGAAAAATTAGATACTGCAGTTGCGGAAAATGTTGATTTTAAACAACCTGTATTCGAAGAAAAATCTTATAACCCACAAACAAAGTTCCCACGTGGATTGGAATTGGGTGTCGGTGTTTCCCCAACAAGTGGTTTGAATGGTTTTATTGGTTATAATAATAAAAACTTTGATTCTTTCTGGTGGAAACGATTCGGTATCCGTTTTGATTTCGCAAATTATTCTCCAATCAAAAAGAAAGTTAACAAAGAAATAAATGAATTTGCTGGTAAAGGTAAAGATTCATTAGAAATCGGTGATTTAGCAGTTGAAAATTTTGCTGTTGATGCAAAACATTATGGCGCGATTGTTGATTTTTATCCTTTTGGTAATACTTGGTTCCTTGGTGGATGGAGAGTATCTGGTGGTTATTTCATTGGTGATATGAAAGCAACATCTGATATCACAAGTAAAAATATCGGTGGAATATATGAAATCGAATTGGACGGCCACAGATATTCATACAATCTTGATAATGCAAAAGGTAAAGCAAAAATAAATTGGAAATATTCAGGTCCATATATCGGAACTGGTTTTGATTTAGGTTTGTTATGGGGATTCAAAATTTATTTTGATGCCGGTGTAGTTTTGGCAGATAAATCAGCAAAAGCAGATTTGGTCGTTCCACTTGATGGCTTAAAAGATGTGGCTACAGATAAAATCGTTAATGACTATCCTGCATTAAAAGCAGAATTTGAAGCCCGCAAGAAAGCAGAATTGAAAGATGTTCAAGATAAATTAGATGATTATCCATATTATCCAATTGTAAAACTGGGCTTTATGTATAGATTCTAATTGGAATGCATATAGAAATGAATAACCACCCTTTATGGGTGGTTTTTTTATGCTTTTTCGATTCGGTTGGTGCGAATCGTGGGGGACGAATCGGATTTTTATTGGTGATTTGGTATAAGAATACCATATTTTTTGCTTTTGTATGGGGTGTAAATAAAAAACTTTAAAAAAAATTAATAGGATAATTTGCCGGATTTCTGCGGTTTTTTAATTTTTTTAAATTTTTTTGAAATTATTTTCTAAAAATCGCTTGACTTTTCTTTTGGGCGAATACATAATATGCGGGCTTTCACGTTGAAATCGAACCAATTAAAGATTCCAACCCCTGAAATTAGCGAATTTAATCGCAACATTGTTAATAAAAAGCAGCTCATCAAAATGATTTTTGATAGTTTCAAAAATCTGTTCAAGAAGAGATATGCAGACAGTTGAATTTGGAATATCCAAACTTTGACTAAGTCAAATGTGCATATCCTAGACAGGTAGTAGGTTAATATAACCTCGTTAAAAAACTTGTCTTGCGAATATATATATGTAAAGACGAACTGATTAAAGTCAGCTTTGTTAAATGCACAGGACTTAAATTACAAGTTTTTTTAGAACTTGAGAGTTTGATCCTGGCTCAGAACGAACGCTGGCGGCAGGTCTTAGGCATGCAAGTCGAACGGACGACAGAGTGGCTTGCCATTCTGAAGTTAGTGGCGCACGAGTGAGTAACGCGTGGGAAACTGCCCTTCACTGGGGAATAACGTTTGGAAACGAACGCTAATACCGCATACGCCCGCAAGGGGAAAGATTTATCGGTGATGGATGTGCCCGCGTTGGATTAGCTTGTTGGTGGGGTAACGGCCTACCAAGGCGATGATCCAT
>JAFZIM010000006.1 GCA_017554365.1 Alphaproteobacteria bacterium
AACAGAACGCAGTGAATATTTTAATTCACCATTATCACGAAATCTTTCATCACCAGCAGCCCCATTATATACAGGTGTTTTGCCTGTTATTTTTTTATACCATTTATCTTTTTCTTTTTGCCATTTTTTATCATTTCCATCAACCCAAAGATAAACTATGTCTATATAATCTTTGTATTCTTTTTCAAAAGGTGATGGGTTTGGAAAACGATTTTCTAAAAATTCTATATTATTTTTTATTGTTTCATTTGTTGTGTATTTAGAATCATTTATGCAAAAGATAGGTGCATGTTTAATAGAATTTTTTTGATCTTTGGCATCAAAACAAAATACAGGACTTTTTCTAACAGATTTAAAAAATAATGTATTGTATATAAAATTAGAAAACCAATGACGACCAGATTTATAACCGCGTGCTTTTCTAAAAATTGCTTTGTTAGTCATTTTTGCATACAATTCAAATAACCACATTTGCAAAGCATTTCTTACACGGAATTTATTTAATACTTGATTATCTAAATCAGATTTTATTAATGGGTGATTTTTACATTCAATCATTGATGATTTTATATAAGGGTCAATACCATGGCTTGGTCTGAAACTTAAATATGTTTTACCAAAAATTTCTTTGATTTTTAATGTAGATAAAATCAATGTATGTGTGTATCTGTCTACACTATTTTTCCATTTTTCTATGTCTTTTTGCATATCTTTGTGTTTGTTATATAAAACAATTGCACGATTATATTTATCAAAGAAAAATGATGGGTTTATCTTTTTATTAAAGAAAGTATCATCATTCATAATAATAAATTTTTCAGATAAATTTGGTATATTTGGAATACACATAGCAATCGCATTAGAATTAAATGTCGGAATTGCTTTTTTAGGCATAATTTGTTCGTGTGGAATAATTGTAATTTTTGGATTTTTTGTATTTAACCATTTTGGAACCTGATTAAATCCAGTAATAATATAAATATGATTTACCCAAGGCGCACATTCAAAAACAGAACGCAGTGAATATTTTAATTCGCCATTATCACGATAAAGAGAATCGTTTAAATTATTTGTGTCTTTTATTGTTTTGTTATTAATTTTGTTGTACCAAAAATCACGGGCTTTGCGCCATTTTTTATCAGAACCATCAACCCATAAATAAACAATATCTATTTTATCGTTTTTCATTTTTTATATTCCAGATTTTTTAAAACGTGATGGTATTTTTACAACTATCTTCAATCCGAACATAGCAGGTTTGCGCCATGAATATATTGGGCGAAAATATGTCTGTAAAAATCTTGCGATTTTTAACCATTTTTCACCATGTGATTTTTTGCGGGTTATTGCGTTTATTGTTCCATTACCGCGACGCTTTAAATGTTTTAACCAATCAGCACCACGATTTTTTGCTTTGTGTTCTAACATATCCATATCAATAGAACCAAAGTGTAATAAATATAAATTTTTATCTATGTGAAAATTATGACCGCGAATACTATGAAATCCAGAACCCCAAAATACAGGTTTATTTATAACAACTGGTTTAGTGTATCTTGTTGAAAGCAGGGCATATTCCCTTTGTTCCAAAAATGGTGCATGTTTATCAAGTATTGCTTCGCTATACAAATGTTGACCGACATCTAAACCAAGACCTGACAAAGTTGTATTGAATTTTTTATTAGATAAATATTTAGATAATGTTGTATGTAATTTTGAATCAACAATTAAAAATTCATCACTATCACAACCGATAACTATGTCATAAGTTTTCAATAATTCATTTGCCAATTCTGATAATTTTTTAATTCTGTATTTATCACCAGCGACCCTTGATAAATCTTCGTGTGGCAATTTTGTTATGTGTGCCATTCCAATATTTTCAGGAATATTTTGGTCTATGCCGTCCAATAATATATATAAATTTTCAGTTCCAAATTGTTTGCCGTAATATGCAATCCATCGTGATAAGAAAAATTCATCATCACGTGCCATTGTTATTGCTGCTATCTTTTTTATGTTTTTCATATCTTTCCGTTTTGTACTTTTTTTAATGCATAAGAAATTTTTCTTATAAATATTTTTACAGGATTATAAGTTAATAAAGAATTCATATATTCTTGGCCATATAATTTATTTGCAGTTTTTATAATTGGTAATTGCACGTTCATTTGACAATTATTAAGTATATATTTTAATTGATTACCAATTGCGCCGTTATGTCTTGTAAAACATGCTTTTTTAACAAAAGGGCAACCTTTTTTAAATAAATTTTTTGGGTGGTTATAAGTATATCTTCCGCGTAATATATAAATTCCATTCCATGAACAATTATTTTCAGAAATTAAATTAGAAAGTCCATGTTCGTATTTAATTGTAATGCGTGCCTTGGTCGGTTGTTTTTCAACTGATTTTATAAATTTATCAAACCATTTTGAATTAAATATTTTTTTATTTAATCTGACAAACCAAGATTCCATATAAGAATGAGTTTTATGTTTTGCAACGATTAAACCAGTTGCGTCTGAATTTGTATTTTCCATTTTTTCCAAAGTGGAATTTAAATCATGTAATGGGCCAAATACAGAATCATTTACCAAATAAACATCATTATAATTTTTTAATAATTTGTTTTCTTGGGCATAAATAAATGCACGTTTATAAGAACCAAAATCATATTCGCCATGACGTGTTGAAATTATGTGAATAGTATATTTTTTTAATTTATTTAATTCTGATTTTTTTGAATCATTATCAAGGCATACAATAACATCGCCATATTCAGACAAATTTTTTACATAAAAAATCAAAGAATCGTCCAAAGAATCATCTTTGTTATATCCTGCAAATAAAAATAACCTTTTGGGGTATGCCATATATTTATTCCTTGAAAACACTATACAATGTTTATATTACATTTGCAACAAAGATAAAATTTTGATTATTTTTGTTTTTTTAGTATTGGTATATATTTATCCATAATGTCGTCATAGACAGTGTCTGTATTATACCAAATGAATTTTTGTTGCTTTTTCTTTATATAATCAGAATCTGGGCCATGAACACCGCCACCACGTTTAATGCGTTTTTCAAATTCTTCTTTTGATTTTGTCACATAATGATTAATACGAATATTATCAATTGAAGGTGGATTGTTTTCTTGGTCTATTCTGCCAAGTTTTTTACCATTTCCGTCTATGATAAATCCGGCAACATGACAAATATGAATTCGTAAATTTAAAATTAAACGAGGGTTCACAATAGATTTTACCCCAGAAGGATTTTTTCTGTGATATTTATAATTCTCAATAATTAAACCTTTTGGTTGCTTGATATGACCAGATGAACCATATAAAACCCAACTTACAACCAATACAGCAAAATCTTGTTTTATTGTGTGTAAATATTCAACGATGTTTTTATGGTTTACAGGAAATATAAATTCATCAAGGTCTATGAATGCAATCCAACGACAATCGTTAGAATGTTGGGCAAGAATTTCTGAATACGCTGTATATTGCATACCTTTGCCAGGTATAAAATGATATTCAACTATGCCTTTTTCTATATATGGTTTTAATATTTGTTTTGTATCATCTGTTGATTCATTATCATAAAGATAAAATTTATTAACCCCAATTAATATATGAAAATCAAGCCATTCTTTTAAATATGGTCCTTCGTCTTTCATAATGGCGCCAATTGCTAATTCGTTTTCAAATTTTGTTATGGAATCTGTCTTTAAAACATTAAAATAATTTTTTATTCCAAATTGAATAATTCCACGAAAAGCCCGTCTATAAATTTTTATAGGTATCCAAAATGTTAAAAGTATTGATAATATTTTACGAATTTTATTTTTGTTAGAATTCAACATGTTTTATTCCTGTCTAGGTTTTTATTCATAATAATATAAAATTAATATCCGTTCAACAGGTAAAATAAAACCGCCATTTTGGCGGTTTTTTTAATCAGTTTCAGCAAAGCGATATGCTTTCTTTCTTTTACCACTATCCAATTCTTTTTTACGTAAACGAATTGTTGCTGGGGTGACTTCCACTAATTCATCGTCTTGGATATAAGACAATGCTTCTTCCAATGACATTTTACGTGGAGGTGCCAAAAACAATTTTTCATCTGCTGTCACAGAACGGACATTGGTTAATTGTTTACCACGAACTGGGTTGACTTCGATATCGTTTTCTTTGCTGTGTTCACCAACAATCATACCAGAATAAACTTCTGTTTGTGGACCAACGAACAATACACCGCGTGGTTCCAAATTATGCAAAGCGTATGTTGTTGTTGCGCCTGCTTCCATAGATACCAATACACCCGGTCTATATTGAGTAATTGGGCCGCGGTATAAATCGTATTTATCAAATACGCGGTTCATAATACCTGTGCCACGTGTGTCTGTTCTGAATTCAGATAAATAACCAATCAAACCACGAGATGGGGCAGAAAATACGATACGTGTTTTGCCAATTCCTGATGGTTTCATTTCAGTTATGGTTGCTTTACGTTTAGTCATTTTTTCAATAACAACACCACTGAATTCATCATCTACGTCAATAACAACTTCTTCAATAGGTTCTAATTTTTCACCATTTTCATTTGTTTGCATAACAACGCGTGGACGTGATACTGATAATTCAAATCCTTCACGACGCATTGTTTCAATCAAAATACCTAATTGTAATTCACCACGACCAGACACTTCGAATGCTTCGTTGTTTTCACTTTGAGAAACTTTCAAAGCAATATTTGTTTCTGCTTCGCGGAATAATCTTTCGCCAATCATACGTGAAGTTAATTTTTTACCACTTTGACCAGCCAAAGGTGATGTGTTCACAAAGAATGTCATAGTAAGTGTAGGTGGATCGATAGGCATAGCAGGTATTGGTTCATTTACTGATGGGTCGCAAAGTGTATCTGCCACGGTTGCTTTTGAAAAACCAGCGATAACAACGATATCCCCAGCAGAAGCACTTTCAAGAGATACCTTGTTCACGCCCTGATGTTCGATAATTTTTGTTATTTTAGCATTTTCTATAAATTCACCTTTCATATTGATTGCTTTGACAGATTGACCAACACGAACAGAACCTGATTCAATTTTACCAGTTAAAATACGACCAACGTATGGGTCTGCTTCCAATGTAGTGGCTAACATTTTAAAAGGTGCATCAATTTGGCATCTTTCGCCATTACAATCAGGGGCAGGGACATGGTCTACAATCAATTGAAACAAAGGTGTTAAATCTTTGTTTGGATTATCAATATCTTTCAAATCACGGATTGCCCAACCATCGCGTCCGCAAGCATAAAGATAAGGAAAATCAAGTTGAGAATCAGTAGCACCCAATTTATCAAACAAATCAAAAGTTTCTGTCAAAACTTCATCTGGGCGTGCGTCGCCTCTATCGATTTTGTTGATACAAACGATAGGACGTAAGTTCAATTTTAATGCTTTGGATAAAACGAATTTAGTTTGTGGTAATGGGCCTTCGGCACTATCCACCAATAAAACCACACCATCAACCATAGACAAAATACGTTCTACTTCACCACCGAAATCAGCGTGTCCTGGGGTATCTACGATGTTAATTTTATATTCGCCCCATTGAATAGATGTTGGTTTTGCTGATATAGTAATTCCGCGTTCACGTTCGATATCACCACTATCCATAACGCGGTCTTCTACGTGTTCATTTTCACGGAATGTACCTGCCTGTTTTAACATGTTGTCAACCAAAGTTGTTTTACCATGGTCAACGTGTGCAATAATTGCAATATTACGAATTTTCATATATGAACCTTATTGTTTTTTTCGCGAATTCTTATAGATTATACTATATTTTTTCAATTTCAACAAATTATATTAAAAATATTTGACATTTTATAAATTTTGTCTAAAATAGTGAGTGTAAAAAGGAAAAATAAAATGATAGAAGATAAAAAGGTTCAAGAAAGCATCAAGGCCGGTTTAATGGCTTACAAAGGTATGGCAAAATACTATTTAAGGGGCGGCAGTGGTCGTGGTGTTTCTAAAAGTTGGGAAAGATTGACTTTGGCTGAAAAGGTCAGTGCTGCACGTGCTTTGGTAAAAATGGAAGAAGTCGCAAAATCTCCAAAAGATTTCTTTTCAAGAGAAACAACAGAAGCAGATTGGCGTGCACGTGTCGAAGAATTTGCAAAAGAATATCATTGTTCTATTTATAG
This sequence comes from Alphaproteobacteria bacterium, assembly GCA_017554365.1. GTDB lineage: Bacteria > Pseudomonadota > Alphaproteobacteria > Rs-D84 > Rs-D84 > Enterousia. The sequence continues at coordinate 6,226 of JAFZIM010000006.1, forward strand.
TGGATATCTTATTGTGTTGGGACCAAAAGAACGTGTTATGCACAGTGTTGAAGATGCTTTGCAACAACCTTTGAGACAACAATATGCTAACTTTTTAAGACTTGTCCAAGATTATGAATATGCAGATGTTAATTATAAAGAAAAATGTGCTAGATATGTAATGGAAGAATCAGAAAAAATTTGCAAAAGATATGATGCAGTTTCTTCTGGATTTTGTGTAAAATTAAAGAAACAAATGCAATATATTTTTAGTAGATAATAAAGGATAAAGTAATGGCTACTTATAATATAGATAAAACTATTCAGACGATATTGAATACATACATTCAACATGTTGGTAAAATATTACATAAAGAATATTGGAATGTTAGAGATACTGAAAAATATGATGATTATGTAATACGTGCAGGTGCTTATGATTTTTTGCGTCTTATTGCAAGTGATACAAAACATTATCTTTATGAAGAACAGAATATTCATCTTAGAAACATAGATGGTGATAAAAAAACGATTTATGAAAAATTAAGTCCTATATGTGGGCCAAAATTTGATAATGGAACTAATATGCTGGTTAAATTAAGTCAGGCAATTTCTTCACATATTAAATTTGTTGGCAAAGAAGAATCTTTGCGCCAAGATTGGATTTGGAATGATAAAGGTTTATTTGATAGTGATGCAAAAGAAATCTTGGAACTTAATAAACAAATGCAAATGATAAATTCAAATGAATTTTCAAGAATGTTTCTTAATTTATTTGAACCAAAAAGATTTGCAGTTAAAGAAAATAATCAGAATTTAAGATAAAAAAAATCACCCGTTTTGGTGATTTTTTTTATTAATGTTTTCCACCAATTTTTGTTCGACCACCCATATATGGTTGTAATGCTTTTGGAATATTTACAGAACCATCTGGATTTTGGTGATTTTCAATAATTGGAACCAAAGCACGTGGCAAAGCAATCGCAGTATTGTTTAATGTAGCAACATATTTTACTTCGCCTGAGGCATTTTCACGATAACGTGTATTTGTTCTGCGTGCTTGGAATTGACCGATAGAAGAACAAGAACCCAATTCACGATAAGCATTTTCAGATGGGAACCATGCTTCTACGTCATTCATTTTAACTTTGTTGAAACCCATATCGCCAGTTGAATTAGCGATTACACGATATGGTAATTCGAATGCTTCCATAAATTCACAAAGGTTATTCAAAATATGTTCGTGCATTTCATCACTTTGTTCTGGTTTACAAAAAACATATTGTTCTACTTTGTTAAATTGATGAACGCGAACGATACCGCGTGTATCACGACCAGCAGCACCGGCTTCTTTTCTGAAACATGGTGAATAGCCAGCATATTTCATTGGCAAATCATTTTCGTTCAAGATTTCATCAGCATGCAAAGAATTGATAATAATTTCTGCTGTGCCTGCTAAACATCTGTCTGTATCAGTTAACATAAATACATCATTATTCATAACTGATAAATCAGACCCCATAAAATGACCTGCGTTAAATATAGTTTGTGGTTTTGTAATAGATGGACATTCAATATATTTGAAACCTTTGGAAATCAAATTTTGAATAACGTATGTTTGAACTGCCAAAGCCAATTCAGCCAATTCGCCACAAAGAGCATAAACACGTGTTCCGCAAATACCTGCGATTTTTTCAGGCATCCACCAACCATTCATTTCCAATAATTCCCATTGTGGACGAGGTGTAAAATCAAATTCACGTGGTGTCCCAACGCGTTTAATTTCTACATTAGCAGATTCATCTTCGCCAATTGGTGCAGATGCATCTGGAATTTGTGGAACGCGATGTAATAAATCATTTAATACAGCTTCTTTTTCTGCCAATTCAGCCATATCATTTGCGATTTCTTCGCTTATTGCTTTTGATTTAGCAATCAAAGGTGCTTTGTCAGAAGCAGTTGGAATTTCTTTTGAAATTTTATTTTTTTCAGCAGTTTTTGTTTGTGTAATTGTTTTTAATTCACGAACACGAATATCCAAAGCCAAAATATCATCAACTACATCAGGGAAATTTTTAACCTTGCATGCGTTTTTTACGATATCAGGATTTTCACGAATAAATCTTAAATCTAACATTTTTTACCTTCTTGTTTATTGAAAAATTTTTCCTTGAATTTGTTTATATGCAATTAAAGCCATCAGTTTTGATTGGTTAAATGCATCATCAATATATTTCTGATATGCAGATAAATTTTCATAAGACATTTCTTTGCATGATGTAGATGGATAATCTTCGATTCCCATAAATTTTTGCATACCAGTAATCATATTTATTTCCTTGTATTCAAATAAGCAATTGCGTCCATACCAGCAGTACAGCCAGTTCCAACAGCAGTAGCAATTTGCATTTTAATATTGCTTTCTACATCGCCTGCAATAAACATACCGGCAGGCAAAGATTCAGGTGCAATACGTCCCAAATTATCACGTTTAATTGTTTCAGATAAATAATCTGTGTTTGCTTCGTGGCCGATTGCAACGAATATACCATCACATTCGATTTCTCTGCCATCTGTGGTTGTTGCGATTAATTTATCAGAATCTGGTTTACCTGCAATAGATTTTAATTCCGTATTATAAACACATTCTATGTTTTCTTTGGCATCAACGCGATCGCGTAAAACCATTTCAGCACGGAAGAATTCAGATTTGCGATAAACGATTTTTACAGATTTTGCAATATCTGCCAAATACAATGCATCATTAAGTGCAGAATTACCACCGCCATAAACCAACACATCACGACCGGAATAAAAGAATCCATCACATGTTGCACAATATGAAACACCGCGACCAAAGAATTCGTTTGCACCTTCGATTTCAAGTTTGCGTGCGCGTGCCCCAGTTGCAAGAATCACAGATTGTGTATCAAAACTTTTACCATTATCACATATAATAGTATATGTACCATCTTCATTAAATTTAATATTTGTAGCGGAAGCAAATTCCATTTTTGCACCGAAAGATTCTGCCTGCTTTTTCATGAATTGAATTAATTCCATACCAGAACCAGCCCAGCCAGGATAATTTTCCAATTTAGCAATTTCAGCGGTCTGTCCGCCCAATGAATCACCCGCCAAAACAAGGGTAGATTTATTTGCACGACCGCAATAAATTGCAGCGGTCAATCCAGCAGGTCCAGAACCTAAAATTATAACGTCATGCATATTTTTTCCTATGTTTAATCTGACGAAATCATAGCATAAAAACTATATCTTGCAAATATAAAATGGGGTAAAGAAAATTTTTTCACTTGCGTGGCGATTCGCATTTTTGATATAGTATGGGGAAGAAGAGAAGAAAGGAAAAAATACCAAAATGACGCGAAACGCCCGATTCTGTAGAGAGAGAGAGAGAGCTTTGCTAAGATAAACAAATCGCTTGCGATTTGTTGTGGTGTTTTTTCAAATAAATAAATGAACGACCAATGCCGAATGGCATTGGTCGTTTTTGTTTAACAAAAAAAATGAAGGGAAGAAAACATGAAAACAAAAATTTATTTAACATCTGCTATTGCGATGGGTTTTGTTGCACCTGTAATGGCAGAACCAACAAATACTGAAAATTCATTTCCATCAAATGGTTTAATGGCAGAAGATACTACATATACAAATGCC
>JAFZIM010000073.1 GCA_017554365.1 Alphaproteobacteria bacterium
CAAAACCCCATCAGACAAAGAATTGGAATATAATCCAAGGGCGCGTTCAGCACATCTGCGGGGTGTCAAAAAACTATAAAATATGGTGTTGACCTAAAATCTGAAAATGTGTTAAAATATCAAGACAAAGGAAAGGAAATGACAAATTTATCAAAATATATTTTGTGTGTAATGCTTGGAATATTGCTTTTTGTTGAAACAGCAGACGCAGTATGCCCTGTGTGTACTATTGCAATTGGTGCAGGACTTGAAAGTATGCGTATTTTGGGCGTAAAAGATGTTTTAACAGGTATTTGGGCTGGTGGTTTTACAATTTCTTTGATTGGTTGGACTGCTAATTATATGAAAAAACATAATATCAAGAACATATTTTGGTATATTTTGAATGTATTGGTTTATGTTGGTTTGTTGGCTTCTGTGTATTTCTTTCCTGTGGATAAACCTTTTGTAAAATGGTGGGAAAATTGTATGTGGGGCATAGATCAATTCTTGCTTGGGTCATTGGTTGGTGCGGCTACATTTATTTTGATGTCATTATGGTATTTGAATATAAAGAAAAACAATGGCGGACACGCCCTATTTCCTTTTCAGAAAGTTGCGATGCCTTTTGGTGGACTTTTAATCATGACAGGTATATTTTGGGCGATAATTAAATGGTTGCCATCTATGGGTATAGTTTTATGTTAATTTTAAAAGGATGAAAGATGAAAAAAACGACTAAAAAATTATCTATGGAAGAAATGATAGAAAAATTAGATGCTGCTAAAAAGGCTAACCCATTAGATTTGTCTTCCGACCAAGATTTATCAATTGCTTTGATGAATTTGGTTTCTTTGGAAGAACATTTTTTCTTTAGTGGTGCAAAAACTCAGAAAACTGGGTTTTACGATTTGATTAATGTTGCACGTAATATGCGCAAAGAATTAATGGAACGTATTGTCAAAAAATCTGGCCCAGAAGATGGCGAAGTATGGTGTATTTCTAAACATTTGTTGGCTGCTTCTATGCGTTTATACGAAGTTGGAACAAAAGCCATGGGTGCAGGACATAAAAAAGATGCTTATGAAATGTTCTCAAAAGCATACGATTTGTATTCTTTGTTTTGGGGTTTGAATATGCATTTGATAGATTTGGACGGGGTTCAAGAATCTGTGCCATCTTTTTACGAAGGGGCAAGCAAAGCATGCAAAATTTCTGAAAAAAAGGTTGAAAAAGCAGTTAAATCAGAAGAAAAAAAATCAACAATTAAACGTCTTGGACAATGGGTAAAAGATAAAGTTAATTGTTGTATAGAATAAACACTTGATTTAATATGTGAAAAAATGATAAAATATAAAACATAAGAAAAAAGAGAGAACGAACGTGGCGGGCATAAAAAACTTTTTAAAGATATCAGTAATGGCAATAGTGTTGCCTAGTATGGCATTTGGGGCTCAGGCACCAAATCCACGTGGAAATACATCAAGTGCACGAAATGTTGCAAATACTCAGGCGACTGATTCAAATTCGTCTATAAGACGTTCAGCAACTTCTGTTATTGCACGTTCAACTGCGATGAATAATCGTAAAAACAGAACCGTTGTTAATGCTCGTGCTGCTGCATCTTCACGTATTATATCAACTGGTCGTAATGTGCGTTCTGTGAATAACGTTGTTTCTAGTAGTGCTAATTTCTCTCGTGCTGCTGCAACAAGTGTTGTTAAGAAAGCCGGTGCAACAATGGGACGTAATGGCGCTTTGAATGCCAATGTTGCTAAGGGCGGTAAAAATGTATCTCGTGCAAATAAAGCACGTGCAACTGCTGTGTTTGGTGATGTTTCCAAAATCGGTGGTGGTTATGCTTCTTGTCGTGATTCTTATGCTACATGTATGGATCAATTCTGTGGTGTTGCAAATGATACATATAGAAGATGTTTTTGTAGTGATAAATTCACAGATTTCAAAGAAAGGGCTGACGTCTTAGATTCTGCATTGCAAATGTTGGCAGATTTCCAAGATAACAATTTGAATGCGGTTGATAAAACAGCAGCAGAAGTTAATGCAATGTACACAGCATCTGCTGGTGAAGCCGCTATTAAAAGAGATACTTCTGCTTCACAGAAATTGTTGGATAGTATTGGCGATGTTTTGGCTGGTAAAAAAACAAGTACAGCGACAAAAAAGAAATCTAGCAGTTCTTCATCATTAGGTGTATTAGATTTGGGAAGTTTTTCAAGTAGTTTAGATAATGTTTTCGGTGGTGGTGCTGATCCATTTGCCGCACCTTCATCTTCTAGCAGCAATTATGTAGATATGTCTGAACTTGAAGGTAAAGAATTATTTGATAATGCAAATCAACAATGTGCTGAAATCACACGTGAAGCATGTAAAAGTGATGCTATGTTTAATTTGGCACGTTCATCATATTCTATCTTTATCACACAAGATTGTAATTTATACGAAAAAAGTATAAATGCCAAGAAAGCATCTGTTGAAGAAACAGTTCGTCAGGCAGAAAAATATTTACGTGAAGCACGTTTGGAAGAATATCGTGCACACAATTCAGCAGACGTTAATGCTTGTTTAGGTAAAGTTGAAGAAGCAATGAAATTACCTACTTCATGTGGTTCAAAATATGAAAAATGTTTGGATTATACAGGTATGTATATCAATTCATCAACTGGTGAACCAATTTATTCCAAGGCATTATTTGGTTTGAATTCACTTATTAAATTAGGCAATACATCAGATGTATTGGGTATAAATAGTGATTTTAATAAATTCTTGGATGAAAAGAAAGTTTATGCAGCGGGTGCACTTGATACATGTCGTGATATTGCAGATACCGTTTGGTATGAATATAAACGTGCTGCATTAATCAATATTGCCCAGGCACAAGATGAAAAAATTGAATCTGTTAAAGATTCTTGTGTCACAACAATCAAAGAATGTTATGATACACAAACTGGTGCGATGAATGATTTGGATACAACACAAACAAAATCTACGGGTGCTATTGCCGCTGTGGCTGCACGTGGTATGTGTTATGACAGGGTTATGGCATGTGCTGCATTGTATGGTGATCCTGATGGTTGTAAATATGACGATGCAACAAAGAAATTAGAACCTGTGGCTGGTAAAGTTTGTGGTTTGCAATCTTTGTTGACATTGGTTGATACAATTGATTCTGTAAGGGTTGCCGAAGGTTGCCAAACAGCATTGGAAAAATATGTCAAAGAATTGTGTCCAGATAAAGAAGAAACAGACGATGCTGGTGAAACAAAGAAATATGAATATGGTACATGTATGACAAAAACCAAAGGCGAATTACGTGCTGCTATTGAAGCAAGGGCAAAAATATTCTGTGCTTCTGATTTAGTCACAGCAGATGGTAAAAGCGAAGGTAATACAATTAACGATGGTACTGTATCAGCATTTAACCTTGAAGCAGTTAACCGCGTATTAAAAGATATCTTTGATAAATTGGGTATCGGATTCTCTACTGGTTGTGAAAATGTTGGTGGTGTATGGATTGATTCTGTGGCTGCCGGTGGAACACCATCTGATTTGCACCCTGAATTCTATAGAAAATTCTATGGTGTATCAGTTGCAAATGCAGATCAGGTTTCTAAATTAAATGCAGAAGATATGGGTTATTGTATCAAGGGTGGTTTGAAAGCAGTATGTAAAGAATTGGGTGATTTGGCAGAATATGACGAAGGACGCAATATCTGTACATTAAAGACCGCTTGGTATGAAAATCAATGTAAGTTAATGAATGGTAATTATTATAACGAAAGATGTGAAATAGATAACATCACAAATCCAGAATAATAAGAACCAAAAACGAAAATAAAAACCGCCAAATAAATGGCGGTTTTTTTAATAATATATATTTTTTTTATTTATCGCCTGCCCCTGCCAATGTTTTTAACATTTGCATAATGGCTTTGCGTTGTTCGTCTGTTTGCAAAGACCAATAAAGATTTATTAATTGTAATGTTTCATTTTTTGCCAATGGGTCTTTGTCTGTTGGTTCAGAAACGCGTGAAGATCTTGAACTTTTGGTTTCTGGTGGAAAATTACCAGGCAACCCAGCAAAGAAAAATGATACTGGTGTTTCAAGTGCACGGCTTAAATCAAAAAGACGAGAAGCAGAAATACGATTTCCACCAGTTTCATATTTTTGAATTTGTTGAAAACTAATTCCACAATATTTTGCTAAATCGGATTGAGACATTCCCAACATAACACGACGTAATTGTATACGCTGTGCGATGTGTAAATCTACTTCGCCGACAAGACCTGATTTCATAGCCATTTTATACCTATTCTTTGTATATAGGAATATATACAATTTTTCTTTTTATTTTGCAATTAAAAAACTTATGTGATACCATTTTTAGATGAAAAAGAAGGAAAAAATGAAACCAATTATTTTATGTATTCTTGATGGGGTTGGTATAAATAACGATATCCAACATAACGCAGTTGCTTTGGCTAATATGCCTTTCTATGATAATTTATTACAAAAATATCCACATTCTAAATTGAATGCGAGTGGTAATGCAGTTGGATTGCCTGCTGGAATTATGGGAAATTCAGAAGTCGGACATATAACAATTGGTTCTGGTCGTGTTGTAAATCAATTTTTACGTCGTTTTGAAATAGAAGATTTATCAAAAAACAAACAATTAAATGATTTTATTAAATCTGTCAAAGATGATGGCGGTATTATTCATGTTTCAGGTTTGATGTCTGATGGGCGTGTTCATGCGAACATTGTTGATATTATAAAAACTATGAAATACATTTTGAAATCAGGTGTTCGTATATGTATTCATTTTATTGCAGATGGTCGTGATACCCCACCAAAATCAGCCCAAAAATATATAGATTTAATTAAACAAGATTTATCAGAATATTTTGATAATGATTCTGTGTTCTTTGGGACTTTGTCTGGTCGTTATTACACAATGGATAGAAATAATAACATGGACAGAACACAATTGGCTTTTGACGCTATATCCAAAGCAGAATCAGAATATCATGCTAAAAACATAGATACCGCATTAAATGATGCTTATTCGCGTGGTGAATCAGATGAATTTATAAAACCAATTGTTATAACCCCATCAGAAATATCTGTTCGTGATGGATTTTTATTCTGTAATTACAGAAGCGATCGTGCGCGTCAAATTATGCGTAAAATTATTGAAACTGGATGCCATATTTTATGTTTTTCACAATATGGCGAAGGTCTTGATGAAATTTGCCCTGCTTTATTGCCTGATATAAAAACAACAGAAACATTAGGCGATGTTTTGGCAGAAAATGGTAAATCTCAATTAAGAATTGCAGAAACAGAAAAATATAATCATGTCACATATTTTATGGACGCTGAACGCAACATAGATTATGAAAACGAAGAAAAAGTTTTAATTCCGTCCCCAGATGTTGCGACTTTTGATATGAAACCGGAAATGTCTGCAAATGAAATAACATCTGCATTATTACCAAGATTATCTAAATTTGATGTTATATTGTTGAATTTTGCAAATGGAGATATGGTCGGTCATACTGGTAATGAAAATGCGGCAATACGTGCCATGGAATGTCTTGATAAACAATTATCTGTAATCGTTCCAAAGGTTTTAGAATTAGATGGTGCTATGTTAATAATTGCAGACCATGGAAATGCAGAACAAATGTGGGATAACGAACATAATGTGCCATTAACATCACATACAACAAATCCTGTGAATTTTATAATGGTTTCAAATGGCGATTATACTGCACATGATGGCGGTTTAAGTGATATAGCCCCAACTATTTTGAAATTATTGGGTGTTAAACAGCCAAAATCTATGACAGGAAAAAGTTTAATTTAATTTTTCTTGCGAATATCTGCAAAAAAAGATTTAAGTATTTGGGCTGATTTTTCTGCGTATTCTGGCATTTCGTGAATGTTTGGTTTCCAAAGGTGAATATCATTTTCAAAAATCTTTGCATTTGAAGTAATTCCACCGCCCTTTTCATCGCGAGCCGCAAAATAAATGTTTTTTATTCTTGCAAAAGAAATCGCTGTCGCACACATAGCACAAGGTTCAAGTGTCACATATAAATCACATTCATCAAGAAATTTTACACCTAATTTTTTGCATGCTTTATTTATAGCAACTATTTCAGCGTGTAATGTTGGGTTTTTAGATTTTTGCACCCTGTTTTCGCCACGTGCAATAATCTTGTCGCCTTTGACAATAACTGCACCAATTGGTACATCACCATGCAATTGTGCTTTTTTTGCTAATAAAAATGCTTGATTCATAAAATTCATAATGTAAAGTTTATACTATGAAATCAAATTTGCAAATCATTTCAGGAAAATATCGCGGTAAAAAATTGTTTTTACCGGAAAATGCCCGTCCAACACAAAATATGGCACGTGGGGCGTTGTTTAATATGCTTAATGAAATATTAAATGCAAATCAACCTATTGCGGTTTGGGATGTTTTTGCTGGTTCAGGTGCTTTTGGTATGGAATGTATATCAAGATATCATGATTGTATGGCTGTTTTTACAGATATTGCAAATAGTTCTTTGGACGCAGTAAGAAAAAATTTATCTTCTATAAACGAAAATGCAACACTTGAAAAAACAGATGCTTTGTCTGCAATTGGAAAATTTGGCGGTATTTCAGATTTAATATTCATAGACCCGCCTTATTCAGAACATTATATTGGCGAAAAATTTGTAAAGAAAATAACTGATGTTGCAAAATCTGGTGCTGTTTTAATTTGGGAATTTGAAAATATAAACCCAACACCAAATATAAATGATTCATGGGAAATATTGAAAGATAAAACCTATGGTCGTGCAAGATTTTTAATTTTAATGAAAAAATAATCATAAAAAACTTGATTTTTCGTGCATTTTAATAAATAATATGCCCTGCATGACACCCTTGGAGGTCATGAATAAAAAATAAAAGGATAAAAAATGGCTATTAAATTAAATGCTGAAATTCGCAAAGTTGCTGGCAAGGGGGCCGCACGTGCAGTTCGCAAGAACAAAAACATCCCTGCAGTTATCTATGGCGAAAACAAAGAACCTGTGTCTATTGAATTGAACGGACACGAATTTGAAATGTTGTTGGGACAACCTTCATTGCGAACAAAATTGTTTGAAATTTCTGTTTCTGGCAACAAAGAAGATGCTATGTTGATGGATATTCAATATCACCCAGTATCTGATCGCGTTGTTCACGTTGATTTCAAACGTATCGATGTTAACAAACCTGTTCATGTTGTTGTTCCTGTGGAAGTTATCAATACTGAAATTTCCAAAGGTATTAAATTGGGCGGTGTATTGAACTTTGCTGTTCGTAAAGTTGCATTGGTTGGTTTGGTATCTGACATGCCAGAAAAAATCACAATCGATTTATCAGATGTCACAATTGGTGATACAATCCATGGTTCTGATTTGGTATTACCAAAAGGTATTTCTTTATATTTACATCAGGCAGAATTGGCTTTTGCAACAATTGGTGGTAAAATGCCAGAAGAAGCAGATGCTAAATATCAGGCTCAAGCCGCAGCCGCTGCAGCAGCAACAGCCGCAAAGAAATAATATCTGGTTAAAGATATACAAAGAAAATAAAACCGCCGTTATTGGCGGTTTTGTTATTTGAATAAAAACCTTTAATTATTTTATATTTACCCCCTTGAAATCATTACATAGATAACTATATTTTGGTTAAGCGAAAAACTTTAAGGAGTGAAAAATGTCAAAAGTATTAGGTATCGATTTAGGAACAACAAATTCCGCTATGGCTTTCATGGACGGAACTGATCCTAAGATTATTGAAAATAGCGAAGGTCAACGTACCACACCTTCTGTGGTTGCTTTGACAAGTAATGGCGACCAATTGGTCGGTATTACAGCAAAAAATCAGGCTGTCACAAATCCTGAAAACACAATTTATGAAATTAAACGTTTAATGGGTTTGCGTTTTGATAGTGAATCTGTCAAAGATATTCAAAAACGCGTTCCTTATAAAATTGTTGCTGGGGACAATGGTGATGCTTGGGTAGAAATTGATGGTAAAAAATATGCTCCATCTCAAATATCTGCTATGATTTTATCTAAATTGAAAAAAGACGCAGAAAGTTATTTGGGCGAAAAAATCACAGACGCAGTTATAACTGTTCCTGCATATTTTAATGATTCACAACGTCAAGCAACAAAAGATGCTGGTCGTATTGCAGGTTTGAATGTATTGCGTATTGTTAATGAACCTACTGCTGCTGCTTTGGCTTATGGTTTGGATAAAAACAAAGACGGAACAATCGCAGTATATGACCTTGGTGGTGGTACATTCGATGTTTCTATATTGGAAATCGTAGATGGCGTATTCGAAGTTAAATCAACAAATGGTGATACAGCATTGGGTGGTTCTGATTTTGATGCTCGTATTTTGAAACATTTGATTGAAGAATTTAAAGCACAAACAGGTATTGATTTATCAAATGATAAATTGGCTTTGCAACGTTTGAAAGAAGCAACAGAAAAGGCAAAAATTGAATTGTCATCTAAGACATCAACAGATATCAATTTACCTTTCTTGACTGCTGACGCCACAGGTCCAAAACACTTTAACACAACATTATCACGTGCTAAATTGGAATCTTTGGTTGCAGATTTGATTGAAAAAACAATTGAACCTTGCCGTAAAGCATTAAAAGACGCTGGTTTAACAACATCTCAGATTAACGAAGTTATTTTGGTTGGTGGTCAAACACGTATGCCAAAAGTTGTTGAAACAGTTAAAGAATTCTTTGGTCGTGAACCACACAAAGGCGTAAACCCTGATGAAGTTGTGGCTTTGGGTGCTGCAATTCAAGGTGGTGTATTAAAAGGCGATGTCAAAGATGTCTTGTTATTAGATGTCACACCTTTGTCTTTGGGTATTGAAACATTGGGTGGTGTATTCACAAGATTAATCGACAGAAATACAACAATTCCAACCAAGAAATCACAAATCTTTTCTACTGCAGAAGATAACCAATCTGCTGTGACAATTCGTGTATTTCAGGGTGAACGTGATATGGCTGCCGATAACAAATTGTTGGGTCAATTTAATTTGGAAGGTATTGCACCTGCCCCACGTGGTATGCCTCAAATCGAAGTATCTTTTGATATAGACGCAAATGGTATCGTTCATGTATCTGCAAAAGATAAAGGCACAGGTAAAGAACAAGCAATTTCAATTAAATCTGATGGTGGTTTGTCAGAAGATGAAATTAAACGTATGGTTGAAGAAGCCGCTGCTAATGCAGAATCTGATAAAAAGAAAAAAGATTTAGCAGAAGCAAAGAACACAGCAGAAACAGCCGTATTCAGCATTGAAAAATCATTAAAAGAATATGGTGATAAAATAAGTGCTGAAGAACGTGAAGCAATTGAAAGTGCTAAAAAAGAATTGTCTGATGAATTGGCAAAAGTAGATGCTACTGCGGAATCATTAAAGGCAAAAACAGATGCTTTGACTGAAAAAGCAATGAAATTGGGCGAAGCGGTTTATAAAGCAAATCAGCAAGCACAACAATCAGGTCAAGCATCTTCAGAAAATAAATCTGATGACAATGGTGCCACAGATGCAGATTTTTCTGAAAAATAAATCTCCTTCCTTTATAATGAAAAGCCGGTCGTTTGACCGGTTTTTCTATTGACATAAAAAACTTTGAATTCCTATAATATCCTTGCTAAAAAAGGTTTTTACATGGAAGAAAAGAAGTCAGAAGTATTATATAAAAAAGTCCCAAACCGTTCGAGTGTTTATACTTGTATGGGGACTGGTAATAAATGTGCTATTGCTACACATCATTTCACTACATTTCGTAAACTAGTAGAAGAATATTCTAGAACTGGCGCATAAACGTTGTTTAGTTATCAAGAACGTAATTTATGTATGGAAGAAAAATGTCCCGTGTATAATGAAATAATGGCAAAAATAACACAATACGCCAAAGAACAAGCATTGCAAAAATAAATCGGTCGTTTGGCCGGTTTTTTTATTTATTTTTTATGTTGACAATAAAATATTTTGTATTAATATATGTTTATATAAAACAACAAAAAGGATTTAACATGCAAACAAAAAAATATGCTTTGGTTACAAAGGTTGTTCCTTTGAATTCTTTATATTCTAATATCCAAGGTGTAAATTGGGAAATACATGCCCGCAGTGAAAAAGATGGTTATTTTGTTATAGAAGAATTAAAAAATTTAAATAGTGGTATGTCTGATAAACAACGTGATGAAATGACTTCTATGTTTGCATCATGCAGTGCTGGTGATATCATTGAATATAAAATAAATAAAAATGATTATGATCAAAGCCCTTATATGTTTTTGGTTCGTAATGTAAGTATTGATAATAAAATGCTTCAATTCAAAGAAAGATTGAGCCAAGAATTAAATGTCAATAAACGTTAAGGGTCTCTAAAACAATGAATAAAATAAAATCAGTTGTTTTGAACAAAACACGATATCAGGACGGATATGTAGTTGAATTCTATAACCCTTGGTGGGGTCGTTTTGCTGTGGAATATAAACACGAAGGGAACAAACCTGCTTTGAATAATATGATTCACGCAATGCGTGTTGGTGATTATTATCTTGTCTATGGTAAATCTTTGATGCCAGGTACAGAGATAAAAGAATATGAAATTATTAAATATATGGTTGAAGAAACAGAACAAGCCCGTAATTCACAAAGGGAATTAGCAATTCCAAATATGAATGTGATGGAAATGGACGCTTTGGCAGATAAGATATTACAAGAAATAAAAAGTTTATCTAGATAACAAAAGGTTAAAACATAAGCCACCAAGAAAGGATTGATAATTTTAACAAGATGTATAAAAAAAGATTGTTAAAACTGAATCAAAATATAAACTCTGGAATTGCCAGATAAAACAAAACGGGCTTTATGCCCGTTTTATATTTCATCATAAATAGCAAAAGGTTTATGTTTATATGTGGCGTATGCCCTGTCCCCATAAGACCAATGCCACCATTCGTTTGGATAATTTTGAAAACCAGCCTTTTTCATCGCTTTAATTAAAACATTACGATTAGATTTTTGTTCTTTTGTTATGTTTGTGGAATTAGTTTTTGAATTTATATTTGACATATATTTGCCACCCATATCTACAAACTTCTTTTTATATAACAAAGTTAAATCAACCGCCCCACCCGTTTGATGTGGACCAAAACCATTTCTTGGGTCTGCGTTCATTTTCCTGTTTTCGTTTTCTATATCGGTGATATTCCAATCAGGATATTTTCTTTTTAATTCTTTGATACCATTATTCCAATTTTTTAATTGTTCTTTCTTTGAACGATAGCCACACAATATATGTAAAGAATACCCATTTGGTAATGATTTATTAGCCATGGTTAACATATCTGCGACAGATTTACGAACAGATACATTTTGAAATTTTACTAATTTTTCGCCAGATTCTTTGATTGGTTTATTATTAACAACGACAGACGGCAAAATATGTCGTACACCTAATTTATATAACAATAAATTTATATAAACTTTATATCCGTACATCTTATTTTCTTTTTTCGCCTATATATGTTCCCATATCTGTTGCGATTTGTAATAAAACATCATCAGGTTCTACATAAGCATTAGATGTCATAACACCGACTATATTAGGGTCTTTTACAGGTTTGCCTGCTTTAAAGAAATCTGACAAAGATATAGTTTTAAATTCACCATTTTGTAATACAACCATAACATTGGTTTCATTGTTTTCAATTGCTTTCAAAGCAGTATCAGCAAAGCCAGTTGCTAAAATTCTGTCGTTTGCGGTTGTATCGCCTGCCCTTTGTAAATATTCAGGATAAGCAGGTTTATTTGGTATTCCAGCATTGGTCAAAGCACGTGAAATCATATCAGCAGGTCTGCCGGAATGTCCGCGTATAGAAATACCTTCGGCAACCATGATAATACCATAATCACGTCTTGATTGTTTTATATGTTTAATCAAATTATCTACATCAAATTTAATTTCAGGTATTAAAATAGCATCAGCCCCCACTGCTACACCAGAATTTAACGCCAATTTTCCGCAATCACGTCCCATTGTTTGAACTACAAACCAACGATGATGACTGCGCGCAGTTAATAATAATTGGTCGCAATAAGATGTTATCTGTTGAACGGCTGTATCAAAACCAATCGTTTTATCTGTCAAAGGAACGTCCATATCAATTGTTTTTGGGATACAAACCAAAGACACCCCAGAATAAATTTCATTATATAAATATGCTAATGACAAACTGCCATTTCCACCTATTAAAATTAACGAATTTAATTGCAAATCTTGTAGAGATTTCTTTAATTTCTTGTTGAAACTAGCCAATTTTCCGTCTTTGGCTGATTTTTCGAAATTTGTAGCAAAAGCGTTGCCATTTGATAATATACTGCCTGCCAAATGTGAATTTGCAAATCTGAAAGCATTATCATCTAATTTTATTATTTTTGGTGGATTGGCAGACAATCCATCTGTTCCATCTTTTATTCCGATTACTTCCCATTTATGACGAATTGCATATTCGCTTATTCTTTGAATAATTGTATTAAGTCCAGAACAATCCCCGCCGGTTGTCATAATACCTATTTTCTTGAACGCCAATTTAATCTCCTATTTTCCTTAATTGTTGTATAATTATATCATAAATAACTTGACAAATAAATATTTTTTGTAATAATTTTGTCAAACATTTATAAAGGAATGAATTATGGCAACAACAAATATTGGAAAAACAAAACGTTCTACTGATGAAATGATAGATGGTGCAATAAATCGTCAGAAATCATGGTTAAGCAATCGTCGTGTGTTTACTCGTGAATTTTTGCGTAAATTCAATATGTTCAAAGGCAAAAAAGAAGAACCAAAACAAAAGAAAAAGACAGATAACGCAAAAAATCAGAATACTTTGCGTTCTTATTGGTTCCCCATGTTTTGTGCATTGGTTGTTATTTTAATGTCTATTGTTGTAATGGTGGTAAAAGTAAATACTCCTGTAAAAGTTATCGTTCCACCTGTGCCAGAACCTGTAATACAACCTGTTAATACTGAAAAGAACATCAAACAAATATCTAAACCAAGTTTTGATTTAGTCCGCATAGAACCATCTGGAAAAATGGTTATTGCAGGTCGCACTATTGCAGAAGGTAATGTTTCCATAGTTATGAATCATAAAATTGTTGCCACAGAACACACAAACAAAAATGGTGAATTTGTTTATAACCCAGTTAATGTTTATAAACCTGGCAACTATGTTATTTCTTTGATAGATATAACAAGAAATATCAAATCAGAAGATTCTGTTTTTGTATATATTTCAGAAAAAGGTTATAAAAATTCAGTATCTTTGTTGATGACAAAACACGGCAGCAAAATTTTACAATCTCCTGAATTGCAAACTGGTGATTTAGTTGTTTCAAAAATAGATTATTTAACAAATGGCCGTATGGTTGTCACAGGTAAAGCATTACCAAGATTACGCGTATCATTAACTTTGAACGGCAAATACCTTGGATTCACACGCGTTTCAGATTATAAAAATTTTGGTATGGGTGTAAATATTGGTAAATTAGAACCAGGTAAAAAATACAAAATCAATATTCGTTTACATGATAGCGAAGGCACAAGTATAGCGGATGTAGAACATAGTTTTATTATGCCAAAACCAACTGGCGAAAACGATACATTCTATGTTGTGCGTCGTGGTGATTGTTTGTGGGTTATTGCACGTAATTTCTTACGCAAAGGAATATTGTTCACAATGATTGCTGAAAAAAACAATATTAAAAATCCTGATTTGATATATCCTGAACAATCATTAAAAATACCAGTAAAATAAAGAGAATAAAAAATGTCAAAATTTCGTATTAATCATAAAGTTGCGAGACAAATGCTTTCGGAACCAAATTGCGCGAAAGTAGTACGACAAATTTCGTCTATAATAAAAAGCCCATGGTTTTCACAGATTGATACAGAATCAAAACGAAAATTATTAATATATGTCCAAGAAATTGAAAGACGAAATAAATGTCTAGAATGGGACAGATTAAAAGAAATCAAGAAATTTGTTAGCGAACTTTATAAAACTTACAATAAATAAAAAAACCGGCTGAAAAAGCCGATTTTATTATTGGTGCGGGCGAAGGGAATTCCTCGGTTATAACCTGCGGGGCATTCGTTAGCGTTCAAACTTCGCTTTTGCTCGTTTTCGCTTACTCATAGTCGAACCCTCTTTTTCGGGTTCTCTTCCAACCCCACAACCCATAAATTAAATCGGCACAAAGGCCGATTGAATTTCTGGTGCGGGCGAAGGGAATCGAACCCTCGTCTAAAGCTTGGGAAGCTTTCGTGCTGCCATTATACCACACCCGCGGGCGTGTATATTAATTCTATCATAATTTTGATGTCTAAGTCCAGCCCTTTTAATGCCTGTTTATCAAATTATTTATAAAAATTTTTCTTGTTTTTATGTAAAATAAAATCGTTATAAGTTTGATTTTTAACCCAAAAGGATTTTTAACATGAATGTTAAAGAAACAAGGGACACACTTATAGATGTTCGTAAAATTGTAAGGACAATGGACCAAAACCACGCAAAAAGATTACTTAATATACTACTAAACGCACGAGACGACAAACCTTGTGCGTTTTTTCTTCATTTAGATATTAAAAAGTGTCTGAAACAGATATTGTCAGGGTTGATAAATTCTGGCAAAGCAAACACTTTACTAAGTTGCAAACAGATGAAGAAGATATATATGATACTTGGTGATTATGGACTATCCCCTGTATGCAGATTATGCGGACAACCAATCAAAATAGATTCCGCTTCAGCCCCTGACAGACCAGGGGCTTTTTCTTGGGATCATATTGTACCAAAGGCCTTTGGTGGCGAATACGAATTATATAATACCCAACCAACACACAGATGGTGCAACAGCAAACGTGGATGTTCGCCTTTTGTTTCAAAAATAGACATCGCTATTAATATACATTGCGATTGTTTTAACGAAGATTTCAAAAAACAATATAGACCTTTGCGTTCAACAGATTATATTTATATAAAAATCGGAGAAAATATAAAATAAAACCCAACAAATATTTGACTTTTCGGATTTTTTAGTACATAATTGTCCTGCAATTCCCAAAGATTGCCATTAACATAACCCCTGTGTACGGTATGTACAAGGCACATCATCCAACGAGTTTCGTTCTTGATGTCGGTTTTGTTGTGTGCTTTTTTGGGTAAAAAGATAACAAAATATATCAAGGAGCAAAATTATGGCAACAGTTATCAGATTAGCACGTTATGGTGCAAAAAAACGTCCTTACTATCACGTAGTCGTTACAGATTCTCGTAATGCACGTAATTCAGGGGCTATATTGGAAACAATTGGTAAATACAATCCAATGTTGGCAAAAGATGACGCAAAACGCGTTGTTTTAGATATTGAAAAAGTTAAATCTTGGTTAGGCAAAGGTGCAAAACCATCTGACCGCGTTTACAAATTCTTGGTAAATGCAGGTTTGGTTGCTGCAAAACCTATTCCAAATCAAACAAAGAAAAATCAACCATCTGAAAAAACTCAGATGAAAGCCAAAGATAAAGCAGATAAATTGGCTAAAATCGCTGAAGAAAAAGCAGCTGCTGAAGCCGCTGCAAAAGCTGCCGCAGAAGCACCTGCTGAAGAACCAGCACCAGTTGCTGAAGAAACACCAGCAGAAGAAACAGCAACAGAAACAACTGCTGAATAATAATTTTGCTTTAGTATACTTGGCGGTTTTCCGCCAAGTATATATTCCAATAGTACACAGGATAAACAATGTCTAAGAAAGCATATATTACTCCAAAAACTGAAACAGCAACATTTGTGCCAAATAATATTTTGGCTTTCAGCAGTATTGCTTTATCAAACAGACAAGAATTAAAGTCAGAAACACAATGCCCTTTTAATAACAAATGGTGTGTTGAAAAACAAGATTTACTTGATGAATGGACAAATGTAGTTAAATCTTATGCTAAATCAGGTAAAGATTATATGTTTCATACTTCTGAAAATATGTTTGATGGGTGCCCATTTCATTGTAAAAAATTGTGTACTGAATACAAACAAAGACAGCGTGATTAATAATGTCAGATTCAAATAAAATCTTGGTTGGAAAAATCGTTGCGCCTCAGGGAATTCGTGGTGAATTTCGGGTACAATCTTTTGCACAACAACCAACTGACTTTAAGAAATTTAACATTATTTGTGATAAATGTGAATCAAAGCAATTTCATTTTATTCGTGTATTGAAAAACAATGTTATTATTGCCAAAATAGACGGATTTGATGACAGAAATGCGGTTGAAACATTACGCGGAACAGAATTATTTATTTTGCGTGAAGATTTACCAAAATTAAAAGAAAACGAATATTATCAATCTGATTTAATCGGTTTTGATGTTGTTCGTGATGGTAAAAAAATTGGCAAAGTTGATGGATTTCAAAACTTCGGTGGTGGCGACATTATTGAAATAGATAATGGCGAAATGGTTTCATTTATCGGCGCAAGTGTTGATATTCAAAACAAAACTATAAAAGTATTATAATATCCAAAAGGAATAAATAATGGAAAACAAATTAAATGTAGTTTTATCAAATGTTTATGACAGCATGATTTTTGCAATGAATCAATATAAATTCAAAGCAAAAATTGATGTTTCTTTGTGGAATAGATTATTCACTTATAGCAGAGGGTTTTCAGAAGCAGCTGTTGGAACAAAAAATCCAAATTTATGTTTGGCTAAATATTGGCTTTCTTTGTTTTTAGAAGAAATCCCAGAAAGTTTTAAATCATTGGTTCACGCAGACCTTTTTGATAAAAATGTAAAAAATATAAATCAAAATTGTTTATTGCAAAACAATGATATAAAAAATTTGGCTCAGACATTTAAACAAAGTGATGGCAAAGGTTTTTTATTTACATCTGAAATAGCAAAAAGATGTTATGAATGTAAAAAAGCTTATGTCAAATAAGTTTACAATCAGGTAGATAATAAAAATGCATTTTAATATATTGACTATATTTCCAGAAATGTTTCCAGGAACCCTTGGTGAAGGGGTTATAGGACGTGCTTTGGATAAAAAAATATGGTCTTATGATGCTATTAATATTCGTGATTTTGCTATTAACAACTATGGCAGTGTTGATGATGAACAATTTGGCGGTGGTGCTGGTATGGTTATGCGACCAGATGTTCTTGGTAATGCAATAGATTCCATAAAAAACAAGGGTAAAATTATATTCTTTTCACCACGTGGCAAACAATTAAATCAAAAATTAGTGCATGAATATGCAAAATATGATACAATAACCCTGCTCTGTGGCAGATATGAAGGTATCGACCAAAGGGTAATTGACGAATATGATATTGAAGAAGTATCTATCGGAGATTATGTATTATCTGGTGGCGAAATAGCAGCACAAGTTTTTGTTGACACTTGCGTTCGCGTGTTAGATAATGTATTAGGTGGTGGCGAAGAAGCCATCCAAAATGAAAGTTTCGAAATCGGCGGGCTTGAATGGCCATTATACACCCGTCCGTCAGTATGGCGTGGACATAAAGTCCCAGAAGTCCTGCTGTCCGGTCACCATGGCAATATCGATCGGTGGCGGAAACAACAATCGGACGAAATAACAAAAGAACGTCGTCCGGATTTAATAAAGGAAAACTAAAATGAGCATAATTAAAAAAATTGAACAAGAACAAATTGCTAAATTAAAAAGCAACAAAAATATTCCTGATTTCAAAGCCGGGGACACTTTGAAAGTTCATGTTAAAATTAAAGATGGTGATAAATTCCGTATCCAAGTATTTGAAGGTGTGGTTATCGCACGTGATGGTGGAAACGGAAATAACGCTTCTTTCACTGTTCGTCGTGAATCTTACGGCGTTGGTGTAGAACGCAAATTCCCATTATATAGCCCAGCAATCGAAAAGATTGAAAAAGTACGTGTTGGTAAAGTCCGCCGTTCTAAATTGTTCTTCTTACGCGGTTTGTCTGGTAAAAAGGCTCGTATTGTTGAAGATTTGTCTGCTAATGCAAATAAATCAGAAGACAAAGAATCAAAATAATAATTTATTATTTAGATTTCTAAACAAAGAACCACCATTTTTGGTGGTTTCTTTTTAATAAAAATTTGACTTAAATGTAATATGGCTGTATCATTATAATTATGAATAAAAAATTTTTAATCTTTGCCCTATTTTCAATGTGTTTGTCGTGTTTTGTTGCGCACGATGGTTTTGCTTATATTGAAAAAGATACAGCGATTTTACGCGTTATGGATAAACCAGCAGGAAAAACACAAATTATTTCTGTTCCTGTGGGAAAAGCAATTACACACGAAGGTTTAACACTTGAAGTAAAAA
>JAFZIM010000007.1 GCA_017554365.1 Alphaproteobacteria bacterium
ATGTATATATAATATATATGTTATTTTAGTATATATGAGTATTATATATTATTATAGAGTTCCTGGTCGTAGTGGTATATTATTTTCTAAAATCTGTTCAATATATTCAAATGTAGAACACACATTCCAACCTGTTTCATCCATTTTCCTTATATTATATCTGATTCTAGGCAATACATTAGTCCTGGGAGGGAAAAGATGAGATAATGTCTGTAACCCATTTTCTTCGTGATAAACATAATAAGCAGCCATTATATTCAATTTAGAAGTGCCTGTAATATTCATTTTATCCAACTTATCAAACAATATCATAGGTGTTGGGTATTCTTCTAATATATTTAATATATCTAACTTTGGTTTTATAAAAGATTTCCATGCATATGTAATAACAGATTTCATTACATCATCTTTGAATATATCTTGAAATGTTATGTTATTAGATTGGATACCACAATTATTGAGAATTTGTCTAAGTTTTGGTGTTTTAAATATTCTATATTCTAATCTGATAAAATTATTATCTGTTAAACATTTTGTTTGTAATAATTCTTTTTTACCATATTCATCTTTATCTAATTCACAATATTTATTGTAAGCAACGAATTCATGTTTAGTTGACCAAAGCGATACCATTCTTCCTTCATTAAAATTAATTTTACTAATATCTTGTTTCCAGTAAGTTGTATTTTGAATAGTCAATTTCCTAGAATTATTCATTTTATTCAAGATGGACAATATCGTATTACAACCAAGATGGTTCTTATCTAAAACAATATTTTTAGAGAAATGACAAGCCCATACAATGGCAGTTTTTAAATGTTCTGTAGATATATCAATATCTATACATTCTAACTTATATCTAAGAATTGCTACCAAATCATCAAAATCTGATTCTTTCACTTCATATAGATTAGAACCATTAAATAACATTTTAGAAACAGAAAATGTTAAATATACAAACCCTTGACCTGGATATATTATTATACTGACCTGTGGTAAATAACCAAATTCAGAAAATTCTCCTGGTGAATTATTTCTTTTTGACCTAAATATTTTACTAACTGTTGGTACATCAGATCCAACAGGATAATGTAAATTCATAGGATTTGCTGTAAATTTAGAATAATCATTAATTTTAACATTTGCAAAATTAATTGCTGTAACTATTGTGTCCATATCTAATTCCTTATGTTTATATGGGTTAAATAACAACAAAATCACTTGTTGCTTACCCTTATTTATCAACGACAAAAAAAGCTGGATTTTTAATTTGCTAATATACAAAGTGTTAGATTTATAGATAATTTTTATCAATATTTTGAAAAAACGTAAAATATTATTGCAAACTGATTTTACCATCATTTATAATTATAGGTTTTGCTGTGTTAAAATCGCTGTATGCAGCAGAAATCATGGCTTTTAGCATTAAAATATTATTGTTATTAATTTCAAATTTGGTAAAATTAAATCAGTTAAAAATTAATTAAAAATTAATTTGGTAACTAGAAATTAATTTAAGAAAAGAGAATAGCTATGGAAACGAAGCAGAATAACAAAATTAGAATTAATAAGAAAAACATATCCAATATGGATAAAAGTATAACACAATATTGGGATGATCAAATCCCTGGGTTTGGAATCAGAAACAATAAAACATCATCTGTATATATGTATATGTATCGTAATCAATATGGTCAACCACGAATGATGACCATCGGGAAAACAAATATCATATCAGCAGAGCAAGCACGAGATATTGTATTGGAATATGCTATAGATGTAAAAAAAGGTGGTGACCCTGCAAAAAACAAAAGGAAATTAAAACAAATCCCTACTATTGCAGAAATTTGTGATATTTACCTTGAACAAGGCTGCATAGGTAAAAAGCA
Organism: Alphaproteobacteria bacterium; assembly: GCA_017554365.1. Taxonomy (GTDB): domain Bacteria; phylum Pseudomonadota; class Alphaproteobacteria; order Rs-D84; family Rs-D84; genus Enterousia. Next base: position 1,890 of record JAFZIM010000007.1, read on the forward strand.
ATCTACAATTAAAGGTGATATTGGAAGGATAGAAACAATCATCAAACCACTTGTTGGAAACATTAAAATAGCAGCTTTTACACATGCTGATGCAGAAAAGATGTTGAAAGATATTATAAGTGGTAACAAAATTATCCGTAATATAAAATTAGACAAACCAAGAGCAAGATCTAATGTAAGGGGTGGTGCTGGGGCAGCTTCCAGAACAATGCAATTGTTTTCAGCAATAATGACTTTCGCTGTTAAAAATGAAATAATTGAAAAAAATCCAGTATCTGGATTAAAGAAACCCAAAAGCAAAGAAAGAAAGGAGTATTTAACTCCACAAGAAATCATCAGACTTGGAAAAGTAATGACTTTGGAAAAAAATCGTGCTCTTTATTGGCAAGATATTAATACAATCAAGCTACTCATATTAACAGGTTGTAGAAAAGGTGAAATATTATCTTTGAAATGGTCTGAAGTTAATTTTGAAGAACATTGTTTTGACTTTGAAGATACGAAAACAGGCAAACAAAAAAGACCTTTTGGACAGGCAGCTGAAGATTTATTGCTTATGTTAAAACAAAATAATAAAAATAATTCAGAATATGTTTTTCCTGGTACTAAAGCAGGAACACATCGAGATGATGTATTGGATAGATTAAAATACTTCTTACAATATAAAGATGAAACAGGAAATCTATATGTAACACATAAAGCAATATGTGTTCATAGCTTTCGTCATACCTTCGCAACAACAGCTGGTATGTTAGGGTATTCTGACTTGACAATCGCTGGATTATTAGGCCATAAACTAGGAAGTGTTACCAGTAGGTATGCACATATTGTGGATAAAACTGTTCTTGAAGCAGCAACAACAGTTTCAAACTACATTAATAATTTACTTTTAGGCGTTGCATAATTATGGGTGAATTGATGCAATTAGTATCAACTATAAACCAAAGGAGGTCAAAATGGTTTCACAAATATAAAGGAGAAAACCATGGAATCATCTGTTATATATATGGATAAACAGGAAGCATCTAAATACTTACAAGATAGAGGTTTATCCGTCAGTGTTAAATCGTTAGATAGATATATTACAAATGGTAAAGGTCCAAAATTTCACAAATTCGGAAGATTTGTGAGATATACATTACCTGAAATAGATGTATGGATTAATGAAAAAATGTCACCCACATATCAATCTTCATGTCAGGTACCAGAAAACTAAAACAGGAATGTAAAAATTCCTGTTTTTTTCTCTTCAGCTATAAATAAGCTAGAAAACAAATAATTTTCTCAAAGTTTCCTTTTCAGAAACCCCAGAATTCTTGGTCGGAGTAAAGGGATTTGAACCCTTGACCTCTACGTCCCGAACGTAGCGCTCTACCAGACTGAGCTATACCCCGAATTTTTATTTTTGTCTTTTGCGTGCTTTTTCTACTGCATCAAATATTCTTTGTGATTTTTTATCTAAATCAGAAAAAGAACGTGCACCAGATTCACCAACAAAAAACCATTTTTGACCTGCGGAAGCATCATATTTAACCAATTTATTTTCATGATTTAAATGCCATAAACCTTCTGGTTTATCATCTCCGCTTTGTTTTGTTTTATCAAAGAAATAATAAGAACGATTTATAATATTTATCGGACATTTATGTTCTATTAAATATTTAATTAACAATATAACTACATCTATTTCACCAAGATGTTTATTATCATCATAAAATTTTTTTATTTCTTTAATACTTACTTTTTCCAATGCTGATTTTTTACCATCAATAATTTCTTTATATTTACCTATTAACGTTAATGCTTCATTGTAAAAACCTTGACCTATTTTTATTTGCATTGCCTCAGGAATATTCAATATATCCAAAGAATATTCTTCTTTATTTATTTCATTATTTTTGTGATATTCAGATAATGAAATAACAGGTATTTTATTTACATCATAAAAATATAAAGAATTATAATTCGCAGAAGACAAATAATATTTATCTTTTATCATTTGTCTTACTGCTTGATTTACTTCACTTGTTGAAATTCCGTATTTTTCAGACATCGCCGTTTCCTTTTTATTTTTATAGAAACGCGTTTGTTTTATTTAACGCGTTTCAAAATTAAACTGGCGTTTGTCCCCCCAAACCCAAACGAATTAGATAAAGCCACATTAACTTCGTGTTTTTGCGCAACATTTGGAACCAAATTGAAATCCCCTACTTCATCAATAGGATTTTCAAGATTGATTGTTGGTGGCACAATGTTATCACGAATCGATAAAGCACAGAAGATTGCTTCTATGGCACCTGCTGCACCCAACAAATGTCCTGTCATAGATTTTGTAGATGACATACATGTTTTGCCATTTCCAAATAATTCTTTAACAGCAATCAATTCACCAACATCACCCAATCCAGTAGATGTTCCATGTGCATTAACATAATCTATATCAGATGATTGAACCCCTGCTTTTTCCATAGCAATTAACATAGCACGTTTACCACCTTCGCCATTTGGTGCTGGGGCAGTTATATGATGTGCATCAGCAGTCATACCAAAACCTGCTACTTCTGCATAAATTTTTGCACCACGTTTAATTGCATGTTCGTATTCTTCCAAAACTAAAATACCTGCACCTTCGCCCATAACAAAACCATCGCGGTCTTTATCCCAAGGACGAGATGCCTTTTCAGGTTCATCGTTTCTTGTACTTAAAGCACGCATTGCAGAAAACCCTATTATTCCCAAAGGACATACTGCTGCTTCTGTTCCGCCACAAATCATAATATCAGCATCACCACGTTTTATAATTTCAGCGGCTTCGCCAATGGAATGTGCGCCAGTAGCACACGCAGTAGCCATCGCAATATTTGGCCCACCAAAACCATATTTAATTGATATATGACCAGATGTCATATTAATAACCGCCTTTGGTACAAAGAAAGGACTTACAAATCTTGGGCCGTTTTCAATAATATCTTTATTTGTTGTTTCAATAGTACCAAGACCACCAACGCCACTACCGACACAAACACCAATACGATTTTTATCACCATCATAATCTTCTAAATTTGCATCTTTGATTGCTTCATCGGCAGCAACCAATCCATAAATAACCGTATTTTCCATTCTGCGTTGTTCTTTTGGATCAACAACTATATCAGGATTATAATCACCTGGTTCTGTTCCACGATGCGGAACACCTGCGATTTTCGAAGCAATTTCAGAAACATCAAATTCAGTAATTGCTTTGATTCCGCTTTTACCATCTAATAAATTTTTCCAAGCATATTGAACACCTGTTCCGACAGGACACACTATACCAAGACCTGTAATAACAACTTTTTTCATACCTTATATCCTTTTAATACCTTTTTTGTCGAAACAAGCATACACTAAAAAAATATATAAATCAACGACGATATAAAAAAATACCACCGAAACATCGGTGGTATAAAATATTATATAACAACTGAAAAATTATTTTGCATGTGCTTCGATATATTTTACAGCATCACCAACAGTTGCTAATTTTGTTGCTTCTTCATCAGGAATTGTAATTTTGAATTCTTTTTCGACTTCCATAACGAATTCAACAACGTCCAAAGAATCTGCACCCAAATCATTTACGAAAGATGCTGATTCTGTGACTTTAGATTCATCAACGCCCAATTTGTCACATACAATTTTTTTTACTTTTTCAAAAGTTGTCATTTTAAATCCTTTGTTTAAGTTAAACTTGTAGTCCTCTGTGTATACCAAAGGGACCTTTCTTAAAAATTTATCATTTTACGAAAGATAAGTCAAGGAATTATAACAAACTATAACAAATGCTTGACTTTTATAAAAAATGTATTAAGCGAATAATTCAGTTAATAAATCATTCATATTTTCACGTAATACATATTTATCTGGATTCCAAATTAAACCATGCATCATAAATTTATGCACATCGTCCATCGTGATATTTGGCAATCCAGCATTAGTTGTTATTCTTTTCCATGCAATTCTTGGGTCAATTAAATGAAATTTTCCACGCCCCATAAATACCCATTCACCATTTTGTGGTAAATCTTGCAACAACAATATTGCCATATTAGACAAAGGAAAATCATTCCATAAATCATGATTAAAGTCTAAATCTTCCCATCGCATTTTAAATATTTTTGTTTTTGGTGCAAAACCATAAATCAACATTAAAAATGCAGAACGCAAATTTATATCTTTTTCTTTTTTAATTGCAGATATTAATTTTTTTAATCCAGATTTATTTAATTTTCTTTCACGTCTGACGACTTCTATACGCGGTATATCATCTATTATATTATTTTTAATATACCCCATTTCAATCGCATAATTAAAAATACTTTGAAATAATTCTTGAATCCGAGCAGCCATCGCACGACCAGAAATTTTATTTAAAACATCTTCTATTTCGTTTACCTGAATATCTTGAATATTTTTATCAAACAAATCTGATAAATGTAAATTAATAGAACGTTTTAATTTCATCAAAGAATCTTCATTTCTGCGAACTTTGTGTTCAAGATAAAAATTAACAAAATCTTTGAAAGAAATTTTTTTTCTTCTTGATGGAATTTTCTTGCACGATTCGTTTAAAACTTCATTAACTTTTGCTCTAGCTTCTTCTATGTCAACATCAGGATATTTTCCAATAATAATTCTTTTATCACGACCATTTATACGTTTGCGAACAAAAAAACTTTTGACACCGCGTTGTGTTATATACATACGCAATCTTGGTTCAGATAAATCTTGCACTACATCAAAGCCAGTTTCTGGTGCTGGCAAACTATCAAGTATATATGTATTAAAGAAAAATTGATGAGCCATCTTTATATCCCCTATTTTTATTCGCCAACCTTTAACGCATTTATAAACGCAGTTTGTGGAATTTCTACATTACCGAAAGTACGCAAACGTTTTTTACCTTCTTTCTGTTTTTCCAACAATTTTCTTTTACGCGTAATATCACCACCATAACATTTTGCGGTCACGTCTTTGCGATAAGCAGCGATTGTTTCACGTGCAATAATCTTGCCACCTATGGCTGCCTGTAATGGAATTTTAAATTGATGTCTTGGTATTAAATCTTTTAATTTTTCAACAATCTGACGACCGCGTTTTTCTGCGGCAGAACGATGACAAAGGAATGACAAAGGTTCAACATTTTCATCATTCACTAATATAGAAACCTTTACCAAATCAGACACACGATAATCGTATAAAACATAATCAAAAGATGCGTACCCAGATGATAAAGATTTTACCCTGTCATAAAAATCAAATACTATTTCAGACAAAGGTAATTGATAAACCAATACAGCACGATTACCAACATAAGAAATATTTTCTTGAACCCCACGACGTGAAGCACACAATTCCATAATAGAACCTAAATATTTATCAGGCATCATAATTGTTGCACGAACCCATGGTTCTTCGATTGATTCTATTTTTGTTATATCTGGCATATCAGCAGGATTTTCCAAATCTATCATTGAACCATCGCGTAAATGAATTTTATAAAGCACACTTGGAACCGTATTTATCAAAGACAAATTAAATTCACGATTTAATCTTTCACTTATAATTTCCATGTGTAATAAACCCAAAAATCCGCAACGCAACCCAAAACCCAACGCAGAAGATTTTTCAGTTGTGAACACAAAAGACGCATCATTCAATGCTAATTTTTCTGCGCCTTCACGTAAATCAGGATAATCATTTGCTTCCACAGGAAAGAAAGAAGAAAACACCACCGGCACAGATGGTTTAAATCCAGGCAACATTTCAACTTCACTTTTTGCATCACAAATTGTATCACCAACTTTGCAATCATGAATTGTTTTCATACCAGTTATAATAAAACCAATTTCCCCTGTTGTTAATTCATCTACATTTTCCATTTTTGGCGTAAAATAACCAATCTTTTCGATTACATATTCAGCACCAGTTGCAATAAATTTGATTTTTTGACCGCGTTGCAATTTACCATCAACAACACGAACCAACACAACAACCCCAAGATAAGAATCATACCAAGAATCTACTAATAATGCGCGTGTTGGGGCATTTTCATCACCACTTGGCGCAGGTAATTTATTCACAATTTCTTCTAATAATTCTGGTACACCTTGTCCTGTTTTTCCAGAAACACATAATGCATTACTTGCGTCCATACCAATAACATCTGCAATTTGTTCACGTGTTGCAACAACATCACTTGACGGTAAATCAATTTTGTTTAACACAGGCAACATTTCCAAATCATTATCCAAAGCCAAATACGCATTTGCCAAAGTTTGTGCCTGAACACCCTGGGTTGCATCAACCAAAATTATTGCACCTTCACAGGCAGCCAAACTTCGTGAAACTTCATAAGAAAAATCCACATGGCCAGGTGTGTCCATCAAATTTAATTGGTATGTTTCACCATTCTTCGCAGTATAATTTAAACGAACCGTTTGTGCTTTAATCGTGATTCCCCTTTCGCGTTCTATATCCATAGAATCAAGAACTTGGGCTTTCATTTCACGAGATTCAAGACCACCAGTATATTCAATTAATCTGTCTGATAAAGTAGATTTACCATGGTCGATATGTGCTACGATGGAAAAATTTCTTATATGACTTTGTTTCATTCCTTTCACCCATAAATATTTATTTTTCTATTTTACTTAATAAATCTTCAATTCTTGAAGCACGTTCCATTGTATCATCATAAACAAATCTTATTTCAGGAACATATTTTTGATTCATTTTTTGTGCCAAAGCAAATCTAACTGATTTAGTTATTTCATCTAATTTCTTTTGTGTTGCATCTTTGTTTTCATGTGCATAGAAAAATAATTTCACAAATTGCATACCACCATGTGATTCTGCCCCAACCAAAGAAACCCAACGAATTAAATTATCGTCCATATAATCATGTTGTAAAATTTCTGCAACCAAAGTTTGAACTTTGCTTGCTATTTTTTCACCTCGATTAGAATTTGTCTGCTTTTTAATCATAATTTTGCCTTTTATCTATGCGGCAATAATACACTCGTATATAAAAAATTACAAGAAAATATTTTATATACTTGAACCTTTTTGACGATTTTTATATTATATGCTTCATGAAATTGATAAATCATATTTTAGATAAATCTTCAAAACCATGGTATGCGTGGGTTGTTGGTTTTATGACAATATGTGAATCTATATTTCTTTTTATACCACCAGAAGTATTTATGACCCCAGCAATTGTTGCTGATAAAAAACGTGCATTTCCAATTACATTGGCTGCCTCTGTTGGTTCTTTTATTGGTGGTGCCATCGCATATATGATTGGTTTTTGGTTATTTGATACGGTTGGCGTTTGGTTAATAGAAAATTTTGCAAGCATGGAAAAATTTGAATTAACAAAAACATTATTTACTAAATATGGCGTTTTGATAATCATAGGAACAGCATTAACCCCTATTCCTTATAAATTATTGGCTTTGTGTGCCGGATTTTTAGGTTATCCAGTATGGATATTTTTAGGTGTATCGGCAATATTCAGAACAGGTCGTTTTGCAATTATAGGTTATTTGTTATGGCGTTTTCAAAATACTGCTAATACAATAGTAAAAAAATATTCGTGGCAGTTGATTATTGGTGCAATTATATTTGCTTTATTGGGATTATTAATAATAACATTGATATAAATAAAACCGCCGAAACGGCGGTTTTATAAATTCATTATATTCAAAATTATTCAACCCAAATTGTTGCTGTTGGTGTGGCATCTTCTGAACCCACAGGAATTTTTACATTTCCACGTGTTATTGTCATAACATTATCTTCAACAGCGATACCATTTACCATCTTACCTGATGCAACATCGGCATCATCAACAACGATGTTCATATCAACATCTGCACTGATAACACCATCATTAATCACGATACCTTCACCAGCACTCAAAGTATCTTGTTTGGAATCCCAATATGATTTTTCTACTGTTGTCACGTGAACATCAGAATCTAAGATATGGCTTTCTGTTGTTGTCATACGGCCTTGTAAATCTGATACAGCATCAGATGTATCTGCTGGCAATATAGATGTATCAACACTTACTACACCATTTTCTATGTTAATGCCATTACCTGCGCTTAACGCATTTTGTTTTGCATTCCAAGTTGCTTTTTCTTCTGCTGATACAGATTCACCATCAATACCATGTGCGCTGATTACACCATTAGAAATGGTAATACCTGAACCAGCCGTCAAAGCACCCTGCTTTGAATTCCAAGTTGCTTTTTCTTCTGCTGTTACGTGAACACCTGTATTTGCTACATGTGTTTCTGTTTCAGATACACGATTTTGTAAATCTATAACTGCGTCTGATGTGTCTGTTGGCAATATAGATGTATCAACACTTACTACACCATTTTCTATGTTAATGCCATTACCCGCACTTAACGCATTTTGTTTTGCATTCCAAGTTGCTTTTTCTTCTGCTGATACAGATTCACCATCAATACCATGTGCGCTGATTACGCCATTAGAAATTGTAATACCTGAACCTGCTGTCAAAGCATCTTGCTTTGCATTCCAAGTTGCTTTTTCTTCTGCCGTCACAGAATCACCATCAATACCATGTGCGCTGATTATGCCATTAGAAATTGTAATACCTGAACCTGCTGTCAAAGCATCTTGTTTTGCGTTCCATACTGCTTTTTCTTCAGAACTGACATGAATACCTGAATTATTAGTATGATCTTGCAATCCCAAAACATTTGTTCTTATTCCAGAAACATTATTTTCAATTGTTCTTACGCGGTCTTGCAAACTTATTAATTCAGAACTTGAAACACCAGTATTTGAATTTGAAGAACTCGCAGGTTGTTCTGATGCAGGTTTTACAACACCTTTTGACACACCAGAATTATGCAAGAATTTACCCAAAGACAAACGTGCAGTTGTTGGTTCACCAGATATTGCTTTTACCCCAGATGGTTTTAACATTCCTGATTGACCTGCTTTGATAGAAGCAGTCCTTAAAGTTTGCGCATCTGATTTTACAGATGTTGCACCACTTGTTCCAGAAAATGCACTTGTTCCACCCAACATTTTAACAGATGGAGCAGCATTAACATTAAAACCAGATAAAACACCCAAAAGGCAAACTACTGATATTTTTAATTCTTTTTTCATGTCTTTTCTCTTTTTACTTTTTTAAAACATATAATTGATACCCAAAGATATCATATTATCTGTTATTAAACCTATTTCCGTATCTACATCAAAAATTTTCATTTTTGGTCCGCTATAAACCATAAAGCGATAACGCATATCTAAACTTGTATTATTATTGAATTTATAACGATATCCCAATGCAACATCCCCCATTGGTGAATATATTTGTTTTGATGTACTACCTGCAATTGTACTTTCCACAGAAACCTTGACCACAGCAACACCTGTTCCAACACCAACATACATACCACGATATAAATCATAATACCCATTAACCAAACCATACGATGTTGATAAACTAAAATCTGTTTTTTCTGTTAAATATCCAGAAATATTTTCTGTTTCTGATTCAGAATACTTGCCAAGATATCCTAATTCTATGTCGCTTCGCCAAGAATTACCAAAATCATAACCAAAAGATATCCCTGCACCGAATGCTGATTTAAATTTAAAAGAATCACTTCCGACATCTAATCCATTTTCTTCATATTCGTTTTTCCAATTCAAGAAAGACAAATCAGCATGAACGCCAATATACCATTTACCTTTTTCAGATTTTTTTGCTTTTTTAACAACAGGTTTTTCTTCTGTTTTAATATCAACAACTTTATTATCTGTCTTTTGTGTCAAAGCCACAGATTTATTAGTTTTTTTATTTAATCTATAAGGATTACTTAATTTGGCAGCATCTGCCAAACCAGGTATCAAAGCAACCATCAACAATAATGATATTTTTTTCATTTTTTCCTACATACTCTAATAATGTTTATATTATATCATAAAAATCCGGGTGTTTCAAAATAAAAAAGAGCATATAAATAAAAACCTTGCCCGAATTATTTTTTTTTACTATCATGATTTCTGAAATGGAAGCAAAAACAACAATATCTTTTGCAAA
>JAFZIM010000074.1 GCA_017554365.1 Alphaproteobacteria bacterium
GATATAATTTTTGAACTGCTGCCGCCATAACGTGAGCCAACGAATGACGGATTATTTCAATAGGATAAGACATAATTTTTACCTTTTTTATTCTTATGTAGTTTATTTATATAATTGCTTGTTTATTATAATACGTGCGAAATAATTGCACAAATGAAATTTACACCCCCAAAGGGGTTGTAGTTGTAGTAGTAAAAATAAATAATCTATATATCATAATTGGTATTCTATAACCATAAAAAACAAAAGTCAAAAAAAATCCGCCAAATTGGCGGATTTTTTTATTTAGTTCAAACCATTTATGAGATTTTGTATTCTATCTACACTTTCTTCATCGTTAAGGGCAATTGCAATTGCAAAAGCAGATTCTAAATCATTTCTTGCGGCTGTATTATTACCCAACTTTAAATTCAATGCAGCAGATTTTTCAAAATATGACATTGCACTACTTGATTGTGATTCACGTTCTTGTTGTGTTGGTGCACCCTGAATTTGTTCAGATACAACACGCACAGCAGAAGTATAATCGTTAATTGCATTTTCATATTCACCCATCGCAGTATATGCTTCTGCACGTTCTGCATATACAGATGCAGATATTTTACCTTCTGCTCTGGCCAAAGAATTTGTGTAATCACCAATTGCACCCTGCCAGTTTTTCAACCACAAATTCAATTGTCCACGTTTTGCATACAAATCACGCAAAGACAAAACTTCTGATGGTTTCATTGATTGTGCAGCCAAAGCATTATTGATATCACTAAGTGCTGATTCATAATTTTCCAAACGAGTATTCAACAAAGATCTATCATAGAAAGCAACTGCATTCATAGCATCTTTTTCAATTGCTAAATCAAAATCGCCCAATGCTTTCTGATATTCACCCATTTGCATATATGCTTCACCACGTAATGCATATATATTAGATGTAGCATTTTCATCTATACCAGCAGTTAATTCTGTTATTGCTTCATCTATATTGCCAGCAACCAACAATTCTTTTGCATTTCTTATATAATCTTCTGGTTGTTTCAAAACTTCTTCTGTGACAACTACATTATGTGGTGCAGGATGTAAATATTCATGACTGCGTCCCAAGATATAAAATGTGGCTGCGATAAAGAACAAAATAATAAACCAATACATATAAATAGTCCAAGACCATGAATTTGATGATGCATGTTCTTTGACATTTGCTTTTACATCAGGTTTAACAACTGACTTCTTTGCAGCGGCTGCAACCCTTGTGTTTCTGGTATTTTTTGATTTTTTCATGTAAAACTCCCTTCCCTGTTATTTTGATTCTAGCAATTTTTTTAATACAAGGTCAACCTTTTTCGTATCTATTTTTAAAATTTTTTCTTTTTCTAAATTTCCTAAATTTATATCACCATAAGAAACACGATGTAATTTTAATACAGGCGAACCAATGTGTCGTAAAACTATTCTTATTTCATTCTTTTTTCCTTCATCAACAATTATCTTTAAATTATGTTCATCTATTGCCTGTATTTTCATAGGACGATATTTAATACCATCAACAATAACACCACGTCGTGCAATATCTAATTGCTTTTCATTATAAGATTTTACATTTGCTATATAAGTTCTTGGAATATGATTACTTGGCAAAGATAATTGACGCGCCAAATCACCATTATTTGTAAGCAATAATAATCCAGATGTTTTGAAATCAAGACGACCAATATATTTTAAATTTTTATATTTTTTATCCAACACATCATAAATCGTCTTTCTTCCCATTGGGTCTTTGGTTGTTGTCATGGTATCTATTGGTTTATGAAACATATATAATTCAGTTTCAATTCTTGGTTTTATTTCTTTACCTTTAACACAAACTTTTTCATCACCATTAACAAAAAATACAGGTGTATTAACAATTTCACCATTCACAGAAACCAAACCTGAATTTATTAAATCTTCGGCACCACGACGTGAAGCCACACCACAATCAGCAATAAATTTAGATAATCTTATCGACATTTTATTTTATAACCTTTGCTATGGCAACAACAGCCGCTACTTCTGCACGCAATATTGTTTTACCCAAAGACAAACTGCGAACATTGTTTTTATCCATAATTTCAAATTCTTGCAGTGAAAAACCACCTTCTGGGCCAATGAATAATTTTTTACAATTTCCATCTATTGAATTTGATATTTCACGACCATGTCCCGCCCTTTCATCTGCGACAACCATATCAGACCAATCTATATCATTAAATTTAATTGGTGGTAATATTTTTGGGACACTATTTCTGTTTGATTGTTCTGATGCTTCTATGATAATTTTTTCCTGTCTTGCCCAATTTATATGATTTGCGATTGTTCTTTGTGTTATCACAGGTTGAAAAGTCCCTATTCCCATTTGTGTAGCCATATTTAACAAATCGTCTATTCTTTTTATAGGGGCAAAATATAAAACCATATCATTACTTGGGTCTTGATGAGATGTTTTATCACCTATTATTATATATGTGTTATCATCAGATACATTCGCATTATATTCATACCCATTATTAAAGACCAAACATTTATCAGTTCTCATAACACGGCGTAAATAATGAATAATATTTTTATCACAAGGAACCTTTTTACCAGATTCCAAAACATCATTTATAAAAATTCTTGGTATATTTTGCATTTTTTTAATCTTTATGTATAAAAACGTTTCTTTTTATGATATAATATCAGTCATGGCAGGAAAGTTCAAGATTTTCTCTAATAGTGGTTCTGGCAAGGGTTTAAAGATTTTTGAATCCAGCGCATACAAAGAACACGAACAAACACCAATGGCGCGCACATTCTGGGAATTAAGATGGAATGTGGGTATTTGGCTTATATGCGCTGTCGCTTTTGGTTTATCATTTTGGGTTGAACATATTTGGCGTTATGGTTGGACTATCGCTACTCAGACCTGGTCTGCCGCATATTTTCATAATGTTATAACATCTTTTGGTTTATCAGTTATTGCGGAAATTCCATATTGGATTTTAAGAACAATCAATCACCCAGATTATGCTTCTATCACACCATTGATACCTGTATTGGTATATTATTTCTTGGCTGATGACACATTTAAATCTGAATTTAATCCACATAGCAAAGATAAATATGAAGAAAAATCTTCCCGCAAAGCAACAGCCGAAGACATTATGAAAATGGCAAAAGATTTCAAAAACAAGGAAGGTTTATTCAAAGGTTTTATGATGGTATTGGGATATTTTAAATACAAAGGCAAAGATACCCCATTGATGTTTGATGAAACATTATCTGCTTTGTGCGTGGCGCCTCCAGGAACAGGTAAAACTACTGGGGTCGTTGTACCAACAATTCTTGATTGTGATAATGTATCAATGATTATAAATGACCCTAAACCAGAATTAAAACAATCAACATCTGGTTATCGTTCAACGGTCAGCCATGTGTTTATTATGAATTGGTCTGGTCAAGATGACCCTGAACATGGAATTTATTATCCTTCATGGAATCCTTTATCACCAGAACACGTTCCATATAATCCAGAACAACGTGATTTGTATATTGATTCTATATGCAAAGTGCTTGTTCCTGATGCGGTTGGAACGGCTGACCCACACTGGGCTAATACAGGTCGCGCAGGATTATCAGGTCTTATCAATTTCATTGTATCCAAAGTTGAACGTGCCAAAGCAGACGATTATTTCTTTTCTCGTATAAATGCTGGAACATTAAACGCAGATGACGCCGCAGTACTTGGTGATTATTATTTAACAATGATGAACGATCCAAATGCTTATGCTGCCTATTCTCTTTTGCAACGTGGCGAATTAAACGCTTCTAATTATATTCATGTTGGAACATGGGAAAATATACCTGACGCATGGCATGGCAAAGAAGCATCATTATCTTTGATTCTTGATTGGATTACTTCAAGTCAGGTTGCAATGGCAGAACAACTCGAAGAACGCAGACGTCAAGGAGACCAAATGGTTATGATGGCTGACCCAATGAAAGATTTATTATTAAAAGCCGTCGAAGAAGCCAGACGTTTTGCATACGCACATCGTGCTGTATCTGAATTAACACAACTTGCTAATACACCTGATAAAGAACGTGGTTCTATATTATCAACCATGATGGAAGGTTTGGCAATTTTCCGTAATGCTGCTGTACGTAATAGAACAAGCCATTCTGATTTCCATTTTTCTGATTTACGCGGATTAAAAGACCCACGTGATGGTAAAATCAAACCAGTTAGTGTTTATTTATCTGTGAATCTTGTTGATGCTCAGGCAGTTAACCCTATTACTGCAATATTTATTGAATTAATGTCATCTTATTTACTGGCACATACACCTGGGGCAATTGTTGATGGTCAACCGGTTGGCCCATGTCCTGTGTTATTCGTTCTTGATGAAATGCCAAAAATGCAAAAATTGGACGCAGTTATTCAGGGACCTGACCTTGGACGTGGATGCAAAGTATCTTATTTAATCATCGGTCAGGATATTCACCAGATTCAAGAAAGATATGGTGCTGATGCTGCTGCAACAATTATTTCTACGACCGCTGCAAAAATTGTTTTGCGTCAAAACGACCCAGATTCTGCTGCAAGATTTTCTAATATGATGGGTAAAAAAATGACCAAGAAAAAAGAAAAAAATGCAGAAGGAAAAGAAGTCGAAGTTCCAAAAGAAGAACCTATATATTCAGAAATGGATATTATGAGATTACCTGCAGACAAACAAATTGTAATCTATCAAGGTTGGTACCATCGCCCAATTGAAGCGACTAATATTCAATATTATTTGAATAAAACACCTGTTCAAAAAAGATTACTTGAAAAAATCGCATTTGGCGAAGCATCACCATTACCTGAATTTTTAATACCATCACATCATGCTATTATGGGATATGACGGGGTACCAAAAGTGTATAACCCTGCAACCAAAGAATTAAAAATACTTGAACCTTTGAAATAATATTATGCGCAAAATTTTATTCATCTGTTTATTGTTTTTATTTGGATGTGCATCAACAATGCAATCACATCTTGACGATGTTCAAAAAGATTTTATCAATAAAAAATTTGAAACATCACAATCAAGCAAAGATATATCATCTAAAAACAATC
This sequence comes from Alphaproteobacteria bacterium, assembly GCA_017554365.1. GTDB lineage: Bacteria > Pseudomonadota > Alphaproteobacteria > Rs-D84 > Rs-D84 > Enterousia. The sequence goes on from JAFZIM010000074.1 coordinate 5,138, forward strand.
TTGATTTATTAATAGATGGTATGGGGCTTTTCCATGAAAACAAATTCAAAGAAAGCGATTCAACTTTTGAAGAATTTAATAAAAGAAATTTAAAAGAAAATAAATCTTCATTTTCGCGTGAAGCCTCAGGATTATTATTCGGTCAATTATCAAATTCATATAAACCATATATGATGGATTCCTTGTTTGTGTCTTATTATCAAATTTGGGATTTGTTGGCTTTGCATGATTTTGATAATGCGCGTGTTGTTATAAACCAATCTTATAATCGTCAACAAAATATGTCTATTGAATACAAAAAATTAATAGAAGAAAACAAAGAAAAAATTTCAAAAAATTCTGAATATCAAAAATTATTAAATGAAAACGCTGGCGATTGGTTGGCATTCAGCGATATTATGAATCCTGCATTAATGTATTTATCAGGTATATACTTTTTAAATATGTCTGAATGGGACGACGCCATATTGTATCTGACCCGTGCCAGCGGTATGATGCCAAACAATGATTTCATCAAACAAGATTTAGATTTTGCAAAAAAACATCAAAAACCAAAAAATGTAATTTGGGAATTTAGCGAAACTGATTTTGCCCCAAGATTAAAAGAAAAAGAAATTTCATTCTTTTTACCAAAAGTTGGAATTATCTACTTTTCGATTTCACAACCTTATTTCGACAAATCAAAAACAACAATAAAAAATTCACAATTGTTGGCAAATGTTGACGCGATGTTCATAACAGAATATTCACAATACAGAATAAATGAAATATTGCGTGCTTATACCAATGTTGCGTCCAAAGCAGTATTACAAACAAGTGCATATCATTCATCAAAAAATAATTCTTCTTCCCTATTATTAGGATTGGCATCAACCCTGTATTCAGCCGGCACAACAAATGCAGAAATTCGCACATGGGTGACATTACCAAAAAATATATATGTAAAAAGAACAATATTTAATAAAAGCGACTTGAACGAATTAAATATGGGTGATAACATAAAAATAAAATCTGGAACTAACTATCTTATCTATAAAAGAATATATGATAACAATGTTGCAGACACCAAGATTATAAATTTAACAAAAGGAGAAAAATAATATGAAAAAATTGATACCTTGCGCACTATGTTTGGCATTATGTGCATGTGGTGAAACACGTGTTGTTGATTTACAAAATCAGAAAGATGTTTCATCAATGCAAAACGTAATGGAATTGGAATATCGTGATTGGACCAACACAGCAGAAAACATGACAAAATCTATGATTGAAAGCGGTGCATTGGTTAAAAAACCAGTTATTGCAATTGCAAATATTAAAAACGATACAGCACAACGTTTTGATACAGATATCTTGACCAAGAAAATACGCTCTACTCTTTTGAAATCTGGTAAAGCACAAATTGCAACAAACTTCTCTGGCGAAGACACAACATCTAATGTTGTTCGTTCACAAAGAGCAAACGATGAATACGACCAAAAGACAATTGCAGAAAAAGGAACATTGGTTGCACCAAATATGTCATTGTCTGGAAAAATGTTGCAACGCAATCTTAAATTACAATCAGGTTGGTTTTCATCAGTTGATACACGTGTAGAATATTATTTACAATTAACATTAACTGATTTGAAAACAGGTTTATCAGTTTGGGAAGACGAACAACCAATCGTCAAAGAAGGCGACCACGCACCAATTTGGTAAACATAAATTTACATAATAAAAAAACCGCCACATTGGCGGTTTTTTTTATGATTATCTCAAAGCACCATTTTTATAATTTATTTTGTATTTTCCGACCCTTATGAATTTACCATCATAAATTGGTTTAACTTGTTTTTTTATTTCTGTTTTCCAATATACTTTGCCATCTTTTGAAGAAATTGCATATAAATTATTATCAGCACCAACCACAAAAATAAAATCATCAACCATTATAAAATCAACAGGTACAGATATATTTAAACACCAAATCTTATTTCCATTTGTTGCATTTATTTTACAAAACGCATCACCAAGACCACCTGCATAAACAAAATTTTTATCAACCCCAACATGTGCGACAATATCAACGACAGATGTTCCACCAATCAAACTGCTTTCTTTGAATACATCAACAGACCAAATTAAATTGCCATTACGTTTATTTATTTTTACAACCTCACCCGAAGAAAAACCGGTGTATAAATAATTATCAACACAAATTGGAGATTGATTACTTTTTACAAAACTATTTGATGAAAACCCAGAAAATATTTTTTTACCATCTTTCCAAATAACATTCATAGAATCTTGGGTATAATTACAATCTTTATCCCCATAAATATTTTTTTCACTTTCAGATAAATCTGGTAATTCTGATTTTTCTATCTTTATATCGCCACTTTCAAAAATATCATATCTTGTGCCAGGCAAAATTGGGTCATGTTTGGAACACCCAAAAATAGCCATCGCACATAATAAAAATAATGATATTTTTTTCAAATTTATCACCTATCTCAACATCTGTGCATTTGCAGAAATTGTTGCAGGTGCGTCTTTATCAGCAATAATTTCATCTAAGATTTTATTTGCTTTGTCCGTATCGCCACTTGATAAATATTTCTGTGCAACCATCAATCTTGAACTATAAAAGAAAGGTGATTTTTTTGTATTTAAATCTGACAAATATTTTTCAAATTCTACTGCTTCCATTTTATCACCATTTATAGAAGCCAAATGTAATTTTGCTAAATCTCTAAAATCACGACTTGAACCATTTTTTGCCAAAGATTCCAATTTAGAAACATCTTTATCCAACAAATAAGATTGGAACAAAGCCAAATCAGAAGTTGCGCCTTTGGAATTTTTTGCTAAATTAGCCAAAGCATTCGCATCAAAATCTGCAACTGCTGCTTCATAAACCTGGGCAGTAGCAATTTTACGTGCCATATACATACGATTACCCAATTGAACACCTGACACTACAATCATAACAACCAATATAGCGGATACTATATATCTCCAATATTTTTTAAGGAATTTTTGTGTTTTTTCGTTATTAACATCTTCCCAAACTTCACGATAAAGAGCGTCTTCTGCATATTCTTCACGTGTTTTCTTTACTGGTTTTTGAAGATTTTGTTTTCTTTGCAAAATATTTTTCATAAAACAACTCCTGTGTATCTTGAAAATTGATATTTTATTGCTATACTATATAAATAATGAGCAAGGAAATCAAGTCAACTTTACCAGCACAACAAAATTATTATCTTACCGGTTTCGGGGGTAATAATGATTCTAGTTTGGCAAAATATATCTCTGAAATACAAAAATTTCCTATTTTATCAGCCGAAGAAGAATATAATTATGCAAAAAAATGGGTTACCGACCATGATGAAAAAGCAGCAGAACAACTTATCGGTTCACATCTAAGATTGGTTGTTAAAACGGCTTATGGTTTTGCTAATTATGGTCTGCCTGTTTCAGAATTAATAACCAGCGGTAATATGGGATTAATGGAAGCATTACAAAAATTTGACCCAGACAAAGGGACACGTTTTTCAACCTATTCTTCGTTTTGGATAAAAGCAGAAATTTATGATTATATTTTAGATAATTGGTCTTTGGTAAAAATCGGTTCTTCTGCAAATAAAAAGAAAGTGTTTTTCAACCTAACCCGCGCAAAACGTGATTTGGGTATTTTCGATAATCATTTATCAGACGAACAGGTGGCTAAACTTGCAAACCATCTTGGTGTTTCCGAAGATGACATCAAAGAAATATCAAATCGTATGGCTCTAAGGGACTATTCCCTTGATAAACCATTAAATTCAGATTCTGATTCATCAGATGTTTTGTCTACTATTGAAGATACTTCTATACCTTCTATTCAAGAAACATTGGAAGAACACGAATTTAAAACCAAGGGTCTTGAATTATTAAGAAAACATTTGAACGAATTATCTGAAAGAGACCGCGAAATTTTTGTTGCCCGCAGATTATCAGATCCGGCATTAACACTTGAAACACTATCTCAGAAATATAACATTTCACGCGAACGCGTCAGACAAATCGAAGAACGCGCATATAAAAAAATTAGCACTGCGATTCTTAATGATTCTACAAAAAAGATTTCAGGATAATATTATGAACCTAAAAAATACTTATCTTTTTTTTGTTTTGGCTTTGATATCTTGTCGTGCAAACGCACTTGATTATGCTGTTGATAATTGGCGCTTCAAACTTGATGCTGATGGCATGTTGGGTTTATTAGAAAAGAAAGATAAAAATGATATTGTAAAAGATGATAAAGCCATTTTTATCAACGATTGGGATATCAAAGGTCAGGTTTTCTATAATCTTAATGAAACTCAAAGAATTGGTGCAGTATATTCTATTGATGCCGCTTGCGTAGAAGATAAAGAATACGCACACGATGCATTTATTTTATTTGAAGACAAAGATATTGGTCGTTCAGAATTTGGTTTAACCCATTCCATCGCACGCAAAATGGGTCTGGGATTACCAGATGTTGGTTATTTAAGAATAAACAATAAATCTATATTAAATAAAAAACTCGATTTAAAAAATGTTTTGATTTCCGACACCACTGCAACTACGGGCCATGACGCATTAAGATTAAATCTTGCAACACGTGCAACGAAACATGGACAATATGGTTTTTCAATTGCTGGTGGTGGTGATGAATATAAATACACAATGGATATCGCATATAAAATTAAAAGACCTGCTGGCAAATTGAAAAACGCCTATTCTTTGGCTTTGTCTTATATGGATCACCCTGATAAATACGAAGAAAATTCTTTTACCCCATCTACCACAGCCGATTGGCGGGGACAAATCGCATTGGGTATAAATTTACAATATAATAGTTGGGTATTTGGAACATCTGCCCGTATGATTTACGACCATAATCCTATTGGTCAAACCGCAGATGGTTTTGTCATTGGTTCTGGATTAAGTTATGATTTATTACAATCAAGTGTTTCTTTCAATTATATGTTTTCTGATACAAATGTTTGGAATCATAAAGATAGTTATGGCGAATACATACATACAATGATTGCTTCATTCAGATATAAATACAGCCCGAACACAAGTTTATTTATGTCGGGCGGTTTAACAGATAAAACACCATTCTTTTCAGTTGGTTTAAAATCTGGTTTTTAATTTTATAAACAGGTTAATGTTATATTTATATTTTTAACAATAAACCAAATTTGTCTGTAATCTGACATATAAATACATGCCAACAACATTGCAGCCACAGCCAAAACGAATAATACGCTTACCCTTTTGCCATGCATACAATATACCGCAATATTGTAAAGTAAAAACAGCATATATAAATCTATAATCACACTGGTTATCAGCAAAGAATTACAATCAAAAGCCAACACATTTAATATTAATGCTAATGGGTAAACAAAGAACATAGAAGCAACACCTTTGACAGCAATTTCCCAATCTCTGTCCCCACCTGTTATTTCAGAAACCATCATCATTAACCCAGCAGTCATAAACAAAATAAATTCTGCCAATACTGGATACATAATAATTGATTTAAACAAAGCAAATATTGTAAAAGGATTACCACGAACAATATCCATTATTAAAACGACTATGCCACCAACAAGTCCCCATAAAAATGCTTTTAATATAGCATCTTCCATTTTTCCATCAGCCACTATTCTGCTGAAAAAATATTTAGGACGGAAAAATATGTCTGTTAATTTAGCGAACCAATTTCTTTTCTTTGCTTTCATTTTTACTCCTCTGTATTTGATTATTTATATTTTTGCTTTATAATTATAAAAAATCAATGGAAAAAGATATGAAAAATTTAGTTATAGTTGGTCGCCCTAATACAGGCAAATCGACATTGTTTAATGGACTTACAAATTCAAGGGATGCGCTTGTTCACGACAGACCTGGGGTCACACGTGATACTTTGTCTGGCAATATCCCAAATCGCCCATGGGTTGTATTTGATACAGCAGGTCTTGAAAATGCTAAATCAGGAATTGCACATGATTCAACAGATATGGCAATTAACGCAATTGAATCTGCTGACGCGATTTTATTTGTAGTTGATGGACGTGTTGGTTTGACACCTATGGATTTAGAATGGGCAAAATTAGTTCATAAAAAGACCAAGGCCCCAGCCCTGCTTTTAATCAATAAATCAGAATCTACAAAAAGATTAAATGATATAAACGATTTTTATAAATTGGGATTCGGACAACCTATATTAATATCTGCAGAACATAAACGCGGTTTTGATGAAATATACGAATTTATTGATAAATTGGCTGGGAACGAAGAATTTACAGAACCAGAAGATAACAAAATTAAAATTGCAGTTTTGGGACAACCTAATGTTGGTAAATCAACTTTTGTAAATCGTGTATTGGGTGAAACAAAACAAATTGTTATGGACGCACCTGGAATAACACGCGATACAATAAAAATCCCAACAAGATTTTATGGTCGTGATATTGTAATTATGGATACTGCTGGCCTTCGCAGAAAAGCAGGCATCAAAGATGATGTTGAAACTTTGTCTGCATTAAAATCTTTGGACGCAATTGAAAAAGCAAACATTGTTATTTTAATCGTAGATGCAACAAAGAACATTGAAAATCAGGCATTATCCATCGCATCACGTGTTTATGATGCTGGTAAAATTTTATGTGTCGCCTTAAACAAATGGGATTTGGTTGATGAAACCGAACGCGAAGATAAATTGTTAAAATTAAAACATCAATTTTCTAATTCTTTCCATCAAATTATTAAACCTCTTATTTTGGCGATATCTGCTGAAAAAGGAACTGGCGTTCAAAATTTATTTAAAAGAATTTACGAACAATGGGATATATCTAATGCAGACACCCCAACCAGTTTGATAAATCGTATTGTTGAAAAATTGGTTGCAGAACGTCAGCCACCTATGTCCCGTTTAAAAAGACCTATGAAAATAAAATTCGCACATCAGACAGGACATCACCCATTAAAAATAACAATAAATGTTGGTGGTGCATCTGATATTCCAGAATCTTATACAAGATATCTTAGACGCGGACTTGCAACCGCATTACATTGGGAACATTTACCAATAGTAATCGAATACAACAAAACAGAAAACCCTTTTGATGATAAATAAAAACCGCCTATACGGCGGTTTTCTTTTAATACACAAAATCTATAATTGAACCAAACAGAACGGCAAAGAAGAAACACACACTGCCCCCAATAACAAATAAATGCCACAAGGCGTGTGCGAATTTCAATCTGCGCCATAAATAGAATATAACCCCGAACGAATAAGATAATCCACCAGCCAACACAAACCACATGCCACGTGCTGAAATTGTATGAATCATTGCTGGCAAAATCCAAAGCAAAGCCCAACCCATAATAAGATATAAAGCAACCATCCATTTTGGTTGTTTATGTGGATTATGTATTTTCATAATTGCACCGAAAATAACAATAGCCCACAATATACCAAACATTGTCCACCCCAGCGCACAATGTCCACCAAGATTTAAATTAACCAATAAAAATGGTGTATATGTTCCTGCAATCAAAGCATAAATTGCAATTGAATCCCATACTTCAAAGAAACATTCGCTTTTATCACCAATTGTTGCATGGCACATAGTAGAACCGAAATACAATGTGAACATTGTTGCACCAAATATAGAACAAGCAACCACAGCCCATGGATTTTGATGAACAGCAGCAAAAGCAACCAACATACAAAGTGCTGCAATAGCCAATCCAATTCCGATTCCATGTGTTAAAACATTAACGACTTCTTCTGCGTGGGTAGATTGTCTTTCCCATCTAAACAAACCTGTCGCCTGTAATGCTTTCAACAAAAGTGAAGCATGTTTATCTTTCTTGATTGTGCGTAATTTTTGTTTTACGACTTTTTTATTTTTTACCATATTCCCCTTCCTTCCTAGTATAGAATTATATAATCATATCTATTCTTTGATGAACGCGGTCGCCACCCAATACAGACATTATAGAATACAAATCAGGTGTATTTGTTCGACCAGTCATAGCAACACGCAAATTCATCGCGACATCACCAGGTTTAATACCAACCTTGGTTGCGACTTCTACTATCTTGTTCCACCAAATATCTTTGTCATCATTTGCATCAAATGTAGATATAAATTCTTTCAATGCATCTTTGTTATATTCATATTCTTTATTCGGTGTGAACAAGAAATCCCAGAAATAAGCAACTTCATTCAAAGTTTGTTGCCATGTAATGAAATCTTTACGAATACGTTTTGGATTATCGCGTTCAATAGATAACACAGATGTCAAATAATTAATATCTGCAACCTGCTTTTTATTATCTTCATTACCATATTCATTAGCCCAATCTGCAACAGATTTAACCAAACCATCAACAGGTAATGTCGCAATATATTCTTTTGCCCACCATTGTAATTTTTCCATATTAAACAAAGCACTGCTTGTTGGAATTTTTTTAATACGCAAAGGATAATTCCAAATATTTGTTTCTGGCTTTTTTGCTTTTTCTTCTTCATATCCAGCAGCAACAATATTGTATAAATAATTCAAAACTGCTTCCTGAGGATACCCAGCCATCAAATATTGCATAGTATTTGCTTCTGGGTCTGTACGTTTAGATAATTTACGTGAATTATGTGTTTGTTCATCTAATTTGTTAATAGTTGCAACATGGATATAATCTGGATTTTGCCAGCCCATCATTCTAAATAATTGCAAATGCAAATTTAATGAAGACAACCATTCTTCACCACGTTGAACTAATGTTGTTCTCATGAAATGGTCATCACATAAATGTGCAAAATGATATGTTGGCAATCTGTCATTAGATTTAATCAAAACAATATCTTCTTCGTTTTCTGGGAAAATCAAACGACCACGAACTTTGTCATTATAATAAATTTTATTATCTTTGTTTCCCAAAGAATAAAGACGAATTGTTGGTGTTTCACCATTATCAAGATGTGCAATAATTTCTTCTTCTGTTAAATTTCTGTCCCTTGCCCATTCGCCATAAATACCGGTTGCCCAACCAGCCGCCTTTTGTTTTTCACGAATTTCGTCCATTTCTTCTGGTGTTAAAAAGCAAGGATAAGCCAAACCTTTTTCCAATAAATATGCAGCGACAGAATGATAAACATCTTTTCTTTCGGACTGATAATAAGGTCCGTAATTTCCACCATAATCAGGGCCTTCATCTGGAATTAAATCAAAAGATTTTGCGCATTTCAAAATTACTTCCACAGCACCAGCAACCTCACGCTTGGTGTCAGTATCTTCTATACGCAACATAAAAACACCCTGACTTTGTTGGGCTAATTTCTTAGCAATCATCATTTGGTAAAGTGTTCCAAGATGCATAAATCCAGTAGGACTTGGTGCTACACGAGATACCTGTGCACCTTCTGGTAATTGACGTTGTGGGAATTTTTCTTCTAATTCTTCAATAGTATATTTTGGGGCATTTCCCAACACACGTGCTATTAAATCTTTTGACAAACCATTACGCATTTTTATTTCACCTTGTTTTTATCTAAATCTGATTTTATACTAATTATATGGAAAAACAAGAAATAAAACATTTTGAAACACAAGAATTGCGAACTTTCGGTCGCAGACATGGTAAAAAGTTATCAACCAGAAAAACATGGTTGATGGAAAATCTATTGCCTAAGATTTCACCGATATATTCTGAAATTTCCCAAAATTCAGCCATTCTTGAAATTGGTTTTGGTAATGGCGAACATTTACGCGATTTGGCAATTCATAATCAAAATATGATTATTGTGGGGGCAGAACCTTTTGCAAATGGGGTCGCTGCCCTGCTTTCTGCTATAACAAACGAATCGGATAATTTGGTTAAACCTGAATATAAAAACATCAGAATTTATCCAGACGATGTTCGTTTATTATTACATTCCAAAGATTTTGAAAATGCCGCTTTTTTAGAAATATGGGTTTTACACCCTGACCCTTGGCCAAAGGCAAGACATGAAAAAAGACGTTTATTAAATCATGATTTTTTAAACCTTTTGTCCGAACATCTGACTGATGATGGCAAAATAATTATTGGCACAGACCATTGGGAATATTACGATTGGATTGTTGAACAATTAAACCAAACAAACCTTGAAATAAAATCTACTAAACTTGATATAATAAAAACAAGGTATCAGATTAAAAACAAGGCCGGAACAACCGAACCTAAATACCTAATTTTATCAAATAAAATTTCGTAAATTTAATATTCTATAAAGAAACGCAATTCATCATATATATCTGGTTTTATGGTTTCTGTAAGACGCATAACCTGACATATACGCAATTTATTTTCTATGTTAATACAATGTAAAACCCCATCAAAATCCCATTCATTTAACAAAGCATAAATACGCGTCATAAAATCAGATTTCTTTTTTGTATCTTTATTCAAAGTAATCCCTAAAACCGAACAAGATACAGAACGTAATTTTTCAAAAAAGTGTGCTAAATTATTAATATCTATTTCATTGATATCAACACATATAGACAAATCGCGGTTATAAAACAAATCATCACGCACCACAGATAAATTATCTATAAACCTATCAAAATTGCGCATATTTAGAAATATTTGAACCCCACCAGCCCCTGTTTTGCATACAGAATTTATTTTTTTTATTAAATCATTAAAATCTGATTCAAATTTTGTTGGGGCAAAATCAAATCTTGTATAAAGTTTTATCCCGCTATTTTCCAACCAAGGCCACAAATCAGAAATATTTTCAAAATATGCAGAAATAGTATCTACATTTAATTGTATAATTTTATCAGCCATTCCAGCCAAATCGTTTGTATCTTCGACCCGATTACACCACATAGCCAATTGGCTGTCAAAATTAGAATCTAAAATAATATCTTCATTTTTTTTATTCATTTGTTTCCACTTTATCATAAAATGTGATACAATGAAAATGAAATGAAAAATATTTTTGAAAAATTTTTAATATTTATATTGTTGACAACTTCCATTTTGCTTGGTTTGTCATTTTGGTTGAATGTAAAATTCCATTTCAACCTGTTTTCTTTGAATCATTGGAATACTTTGGCTCAATTACAGGCATCTCACGAAACAATATCTGGCGCTTTCTATGTTTCTATTGGTGTCGCATTGTTTATATTTTTGTTTGGTATGGTTGTAATTCTTACATATAAACACCAAGAAAAAGCACCACAAAAACCTTCAGAAATTAAGGTTGAAACCAATTTAAATCAACCAATTACCCAACCAACAACCGCAC
>JAFZIM010000075.1 GCA_017554365.1 Alphaproteobacteria bacterium
ATTTAGTTGTGTCGTTATGTTCGTATTCTGCACCAAATACCATACCAATACCAGCCCCAGCGTATGGCATAATCAATGTAGATGGCATTTTGAAATATGCGTTCACCATCGCTGTATTACCAGTTAATTTAGAAGAATTTAGATAATTATATTCTGCTTCAATTCTGAATACAGGAATATCAACCCCGATTACACCACCAAATAACATAGACGAATCGGATTTTGTATCATCATCGTGAAATAATGAATATCCGCCAGCACCAATCATGGCACCTGCATAAAAATCTGCAACTGCACCAGCATTAGCAGAAGTGGCTGTTGACAATACTGCAACCAATGATATTATAGAAAGTGAATTTATTTTCATATTTTTCTCCTTTATATGATATTATAGTATAAAACAAAGGCGACAACATGCAAGAAAATAAACCTGTTTTAATAGTTGGATTGGGGAATCCTGGAAAAGAATACGAAAATACACGTCATAATGTTGGTTTTATGGCTGTTGATGCCATGATTCCAGCAGATTCAACATGGAAAACAGAAAAACAGGCATTAACAACTCAGGCAGTTTTTAATGGTAAAAAATGTATTTTTGTAAAACCACAAACTTTTATGAATAATAGTGGCGAATCGGTTTCGGCTTTGATGAAATTTTATAAAATACCAATTGAAAATTTAATTGTTTTTCATGATGATATGGATTTAAAAGTTGGTACATGGAAAACAAAAACTGGCGGTGGCAGTGCAGGGCATAATGGTATAAAATCCATAGATGCGCTGGTTGGAAATGATTATGTCAGATATCGTATCGGTATCGGTCATCCACGCGATTTTAATTCTATGATAGACCCAGTAGATTGGGTTTTGGGTAAATTTGATAAAGAACAGAAATTACTGATTAATCAGGCAATTACTAATTGTTTAACCTGTATACAATTGTAAAATCACCTTTTGCGTGATTTTCCCAACCACCACCATTTGATGCACATCCTGAGCCTGTTATTATCCATCTATTGCTGGCGGCTTGATATTCAAATGAACAGGTAGTACAGCTGTCCGATGCGGTTTTATAATACTGCATTACGATATTGTTGTTAAAGTTAGAATTATATGCAAAATAGTTTCCTTTTGTATCAACTAACAGAAAGAATCCATTTGTACATGTTGCGCTGCTTCCATCAACATCTATTGCTCGATTTGTTGTTATGCAATATAAATTCATGGTTTCTTCTCTGTAAACTTCGTTTTCATTAGGTGTTTCACTAGCACAATAATATGTTTTTAATCTGGAAAGGTCGGCATTTTCAGTGCTGGTTTCGGTATCGCCTTCTGTGGAACTTGTATTATTTGAAATATTACATTTAAATTTTAATAAAGGTAATACATTATAGGTTGAATCTGGAACACAAAGACCAGAATTTACAGCCCCAGAAGCACAACAATTTCCAAAAGAATCAATTGATGATTTACCACCAGAACAATAATTTGAAGTTCCTTCTATTGTTGAAATAACTTCATCAATCGTTTTTGGTTGAGAAGGTGAATTGTCAGAACTTGTTTTATTATAACCACATACTTTGCCACCATTAAATAACATACTGCATGATTTTTTTACCGAGTTATAATGATAATTAACAGGGCATTTGTACGCGCTACAACTATCTATAGATTCTGTGGTATCTGTGTTTTTAGCAAGCCATGATAATAAAGATTCAGCCCCAATAGCAGGAATTAAGATTTTATTTGTTGCTTTAATCGAATTTTCTTCTTCGTCGTTGTTATCATCTGTAAATGTTTTAATAGCAGTATTCAAAGGATTGTGTTCGCAATTACCCCAAATTTGTTCTGCGATTAAACATGCTTTGTCAGATGGTTCGCAAAATTCTGGAACGCCGTTATTTTCTTCTGATAAATTATTCGCAACATCTTCACCATATAATTGTTCGTAATAATCATATCTTCCAGATTTACCATCATCGCTTAGTGTTTGACGAACAATCAATGTATTCTTTTCATTTACTTTGTTAATATATACTGATTGTTTTACACAATCTAACACTTCATTCCAACAAGCGCTACGACTTAAAATAGCACGACGTGGTTGAGATGTGTATTTTTGACATAATGCAAAGTTTCCTGAAGTTCCATTACATTGTTGGATTATGCAATCTTTACCCAAAGTTGTACAAGTTTCAATAATAGCGTCAAACGAAGTATCTTTTGCTATATTATCAATACCTGTATTCCAAAAATCTTCACCGCCACCAGACGCCTTCATTAAAGACAAACAGGAATTTTGAACACTTTGACATAATGATGCGATTGTTGTATCAGCCAATACTTTAAATGTTGATAATGCACGTGCGTCAAAATCAGAAAGATTTTTGGTTGCGTTAGAACGACATTCTGCAACCAATGTAGTGCAACTTTGTCTGATTTCTTCTAATTTTGCGTTTTGTGCCAATTTAATTTTACCCAATGCGTCATTCAAGAAATCTTTCCATATCACAGGCACCATATTTTGACATTGAGATGTTGCAGTTGTCAGGTATTCTTTCTTGGAATTTAAGAACGCAACAAATTTTTCATTTTGTGTTTTGGTCGCCCATGTTTCATCACCAACAGGCGCTGTTAATAAAGTTGTTATATCATATAAATTTGTAGATAAAAATGCTTCACCTGTGGCAGGGTTGATATATTGTCCTGTTGTATCCAAACATTTGTATAAATCGTTTCCGCAAACGGCTGGATTATATAATTGTTCTAAGATTTTCTTTCTGCATGTCAACACATCATCAGAATTTTTTGATTGATATGTATTTAATCTTGCCATATCAAGCAACGCGCTACTTTCGTTTATTTTATTAATGGCATTTGTATATTGTGTTGAATAAGATTTTGATACGGTTTCACAATCTTGCTGAATAGCCATTTTATAGTTTCCCTGAACGATATCAAGGTTGCTTTCAGAACAAACTTCCTTTGCCATTTCAATACATGTTGGCAGGACAGCATTATATAATTCAACGCCATTCTTAGTTGTTGTTGCAATTCCTGAGGCAGAATCTATGGAATCAAAGGCAGAATCAACATCTAAAGATAAAGAAATCGCAGACAAATCATTATTTAACTTTGAATTTCCATCACTATTCAATGTATTTGTGATTTTTTGCAATAATTTTTCAGATTCTGATTTGTCCTTTTGGTTAAATCCAATTTCGCCTTCGGAAGCAACATTAATCGCAGCAGCGTCTTCTTTGCTTAATGAAACAGATAACAAACGTTGGTTGAAATCAAGCATTTTATCTTCTGCATCACTAAGTTGTTTTTTAATTTTATCAAATTCGTGTATTCTTGAAGAACAAGCACATCTGCGTAAATTAGAATCTTTGTTCGCACAAAATTCGTCCATACATTCATAAAATAAAGTTTTACATTTTGAATATGTGTTATTTTTCAATTTAGCGATTTTTTCGCTGTCTAACATAGCCTGAGTCCTGGTGGCACGGGATATGGTTTTTGTTGCAGAACGCCCAGTATCAACAGATTTTCTTGATTCAACAACATGAACTGATGGTGTGTTGTTGGTTGTTGTTCTGGCTACTTTGGAAACAACTTTTTTGGTCGTGGCAGCACGTTGTTTTACCTTTTGTGTTGCGGTATTACGCGATTTAACAGATGTTTCTTTTTGTTGGGCAATTTCAGATTTTATTGTGCGGTTTGGTTTCGTTGTTGTTCTTGATTTATCAACATCTTCGACCTTGGTAGAAGGTTGTTTTGTTGACGATGAAACACGAGAACCCGAATGAGGTACAGAAACAATATTAGATGTTTCGCGTTTATTAGTATTTTTTTGTTGTGTTGCGGAATAACAATCATCTGCCTGAAATACAGACAGAGCAAGGCATACAGCAAAAAATGGTATTATCCTTTTCATTCCTTGGGATTATGATAGCAAAATTGTGATTTTATAAGCAAGAATAAAATTAAAATTTTTGGTGTGGACGGGGGGAATTGAACCCCCAAGGATTTCTCCACAGCATCCTTAGTGCTGCGCGTCTACCAATTTCGCCACGCCCACATTAAATTTTTCATAACAATATTATAAAACTATTTTTTTTTCAACAATTTTGTGATATAATTAAGCATAAAAAAGGAAGGATGTTCTTATGAAAAAAATATCGTCAATATTATTTAATGTTGTTGCTTTGTCTGTAATCCCTGGAATTGCTGGGGCTGCAGGGACTTATTATAATGGTTCTAGTTATCAACGTTATGGAAATAACAATGGTGGGTATTACAAAAATTATTCTGCTTCACGTGGCGGATACGGACAAAATTATGCCCAAGGATATAGAACAACCAAGAAAATAACAAAGAAAACAACTAAAACATCTCAGAAAAAAGATAATTCTGGCGATAAAAAACAAGGGTTTGTTTTTGGTGCAGGTCTGGAACATCAATTTGCTAATTGGAAATTTGAAATGAAAAATGCAGGTTCTATGTTGCATTATGATAATTTGAATTGGAATGTTATTAATGGTGATTTGGCTTACTATTTTGGTAATGAAACACCTATGCAAATCAAAGCAG
>JAFZIM010000076.1 GCA_017554365.1 Alphaproteobacteria bacterium
ACCCTCTGTTCCATTCCGAACCAGACAGGGAAAAGCCGTATCGCCGATGGTACTTTGACTTAAGTCACGGAAGAGTAGGTCGTCGCCAGAATTAAATCCAGTTCGATATAAAAACCGAAATTTAGCCGCCATCAAGGCGGTTTTTTTATGGAAAAAACGTAGGGTTATATAGATAATGAAAAACAAAACAGATTTTTATAAATTCGCACCAGTTGCAATAATTTGTACTATTATTGGTGTATCTTTTCATAATAAATCATGTTCTAATAGTTCAAATAAGACACCGGTTAAAAGTGAAATAAAACAAATTCCACAGGATACTATACAAAATTATGTAAAATATATCCAAGGAACAAGAAATGGCAGATAAAATAGAAAATACAAAATCAAAGTTCAGAGAAAAATTGGAAGAAAATACCCAAGATATACTTATCGGGGTGATGACTTTGATTGTTATTGCAATTCTTGTTTATGGCAGAAGAAATGGATTAATACCACAACAAAACAATAGTGTAAATACAGAACAACAAAACAAATCATTTGAAAATGTAAAAAAAGCAAAAACAATATATTTACACGATATTATAAATCAAAAAAGTCATTAATATTTTCTATTTAAAGCTTGACAATGTTTTTTTTTGTTTAATAATATTCTTATATAACAAAAGGGGCTAAATATGGCAAAAACAACGGATAATATAGAAATGACAGAACGTTCAAAAGCATTAACTTGGATGAACAATTTAATTAAAAATTATAGAACTGAATTTAATAATGTTCAGGCGTCTAATGGAAAAATTGTGTATAATGCCGGTTTATATAGACATAGTATAGAATTGAAAGAAGATAGATTCCTTGTAGATGGAAATGAAGTTTTTATAGATTCTGAATTATGGGATAAATATGTAAAATTACGTGAATTAACTGGTTCTATATTTGTTCGTGCACCAAAGAAAATTGCTTTCCCGTATGATTGGTCAAATTTATCAGATGAACAAGTTTTAGAAAACGTTAGATATTTAAGAAAAAACGCTAAAAAATATAATCGTTCTTTCAAAGATGGTGTTTTGTATATGGATAATGTAAAAATCCATTTAACAAATGATATAATTGATAATCAATATGTTGATTGTGTGATAATTAATAATAAAAAACATTTATTAGAAGGGGAAAGTGATACATTATATTATGAAATATATGATTTATATCATGATTCTAAAGATTATGTATCCCCAGCAAGATTAAAAGTTCAAGATTGGTGGAATGCAAATGCTGGTAATGTAGTTTTAGTTTCTGGTATTGTTACCGCATGTGTGTTGGCTGCATTTGTTGGTAGATTTGTAGGCAAAAAATGTTTAGAAGCACAGGAACAATACAAACAAAAAATAATTAATGAAGCAATAGAAAAATACAAACAAGAACAACAGAAAACAATAAATTATAATGATTCTATAGAACAAAATATTCGATAATTTGATTTTTTGTGGTATAATATTCGTATAAGTAAAGGAGTTTTATAATGGCTGAAATTAAAGTAGATATAAGAAATGATGAAAAATTTGCAAAATTTATATACGGAATATTCAAAACTTTGGCAACAAACAAAAAAGTAAAATTAAATGTTGAATATTGCTCTCAGGGTTTAGAATGGTCAAAAATCACAGGTGTTTTAGGTAATGGACAATTCGTTATAGAACCTGAATATATAAAAAATTCTGGCAGTTCCAGAACAATTTATCATTTGCATGTAGCTGGTTATGAAGTAGAATTTGAACAAGAATATTCTTTGAACTTAATAAATGGAAAATTGACTAAGATAGTTCTTGGATTACAAGACAGAATTCGTGAAAATTATATTTTAGATGAAAATACTAAAGTATATTTTCCGCGACCAAAACAACCAAATTGGTTCCAAAGAGTTTTTGGTTCAAGGGTTAAAGAATAAAATAAATCTTGTAAAAAATAACCGCCATTTTGGCGGTTTTTTGTTTGTTATTCTTTTTTTATTTTCCGTTCGTTTTACCAAGTAAAAAGTTCAACAAATTTTGTATATTTTGATATTCGTCTTCTAATAATCCTAATTCTTGGTTTTGTCTGATTAATAAATGTTTTTCACTGGAAACATCAACTGGTGCTTCTTCGAAATAATCTTCATAACTATTTAAGCGCATTTCTGTTTCGCTGATTTCATTTTGTTTAGAAGATATTTTATCATCTAATATTTTTTGTTCTTCTTTAAGAGATTTTATTTTTCTGTAATTTGGTATTTTTACAGGACGTACCAAATCTTTATGTCTTTGTTCGACAATTGTTTTTATAATATCTTTATGTAAACCTAATGATTTGTGTGATAAATCAGATAAATTTTGTTTGCATATTTCATGAATACAATAAACCAATTTTGCCAAAAGTTTATAACCAATATTTGAATTTTCTGAATCATCTTGTAAACCAACCATGATATAGTCTGTGCTTGTGATACCAGTGGTTTTAAAAGATGGGTCATAATCATCAATAAGGGTTAAAAATTTTTGTAATTCATAACTTAATCTTACAAGGAATATCTTGGTTTCTTCGGCTAATTTTTCGTCTATTGTTAAATTAGGTTTTTTATTTTCTATGTAAATTTTATATTTGTCGCAAAATTTCGTAATAGAATTTTTGCCATCAAAAATAAAAGGGGATTTTGTGCCAAATCTAGCCGGATTATAAGACATTTCGTTCCAAAGGGTATCGCATATATCATCAACAGAAATAACGCCTGTGTGTAAAGTGCTTGTTCTGGAAATTTCTGAATTTCTGGCTTCGTTATATGCACGATGTAATTGTTCAGGAGTCCAACGTCCAAAATATTGGCGTGAAGTATTGTATTTAATTATGTCGTTAATTATTTGTGCCATAATTACCCCCTTTGTTATATTCAATATATAACACATTTTTAAATTTTGTCAATATTTTTAGACAAAATATTTTATACGGGTATTTTTTTGTTGCTAATTGAAAAAAGTGTTCTATGATGAAAGTGGTGAGAGAGAACAAACAAAAGGTAAAATAGATGAAAAAATTTGTTCTTTTTGCATTGTTAGCCGGAATCGTATCTGGTGTTGCGAATGCTGATGTTTACAGAGAAAGTATAGATGCTTGTGATGAAGCAGAAATGCGTGCTGCTTTGGATAAAGCAACTGCTGAAAAACGTGCTGTTATCACAATTGTTGAATGTGAAAATGGTGTTGTAAAAGTTAAAACTAAATCAAAACCAATCGTTAAAAAAGCAGAATGTGATGCATGTGATGTTTGTGAAACATGTGGTAAAAAAGTTGAACAAGTTGTAAAACGTGAATATTTTGTTCGCGAAACAATTCAACAATATAAACCTGTGGTTCAATATGTTCCAGCAGGTACATATACACGTGTAAAACCTGCATGTGATAAGGGTTGCTAGTCGTTTTTGAAAAATTCAAATTGAAAAACCGCCCGTTTGTCCCCGATTTCGCGTAATTACGAAACCAAGGTAGAGTTAGGGCGGTTTTCTTTTTTGCAACGCCCCGAACCACGATAGTGGGACATTGCTGGCCTACAACTCAACCCTTGTCTTAGTTTGTGTGGGTTGTCGTGTCATAGACAACCATATTATGTGTTATTTTTTTATGAAATGCTATGGGTACGTTTTCTTATGTTTTAAAACCTATAACCTGCACCAAAGCCAAAGAAATTAAAGCCCTTGTTCACAGGGGTAAAATCGCCATTTGAAAAATGAATTGTATAAAATTCTAGGTGCCAATTATCTGATATGTTTTTGCCAAGAAATACTTTTTCGCCGAATACCAATTTACTGCTGACCCATTTATCATTGTTATTACGCATATAAGGCCCAATTCCAATACCAGCATAAAAACCCTGATATTGTAAGAGAGCAGTGTCTATGGATATTCCCATACCAAAGAAAGATAAACCTTGGTTGCTATTATATGCAATATTTTGAACTGCACTTAGATTTAATCTGCTATCAAGGCGAAAAAATTTTATTGGTTGGCTATATTGTGCGATTAACAATGTTTGTGGCATAAAATCCCACAAGCCAGGTTGAATTAAATGTAATAAAGAACCAGAACCAACGCTTTGTGCTGTATATAAAGTCAAAGAATTTATTTTATTTCCGAACATTACATTATAATCAGCAAAAGCCGGACTAAAACAGCATAATGTAATAAAAGGCCAAACGTATTTTTTCATGTCAGTAATATAATATGATATTCATGGTTTTAAAATAAGAATAATTTTATGATTTTGGCTTATTTTTATTATTTACACAAAAGATTTAAAATGTTATAATTTATACAAGTGAAGGAATATTATATGCAGTTTTTCCCGAAAAGCTGGGATTTATGCATACAATAACGTCAGGAGAAAATTTATGAAAATTCGTATAAATACAAATTCATTAAAGAATGCAATGGGAACATTCTTTTTATTGGCCGCTGCATTTTTTGTTTGTTCGACATTGATATCAATGCGTGCTGTTTTTGCAGACCCTGTGGTTCAAACATCTATGGTGAATCAACGTTCTGCACGTCAAAGCCCACGTTCAACCACCAGAACAAGTAATAAAACAATTAGTCGTTCTGTATCTTCACGTGGAACAAATAATGCAACGAAAACTGCAGTATCTCGCGATGGGGTAAAAAGAAATGTTGCTTCACGTTCTATAACACCTACACGTAAAGTCACATCTCGTAATAATAATACGAAAATTGCAACACGTCCAAATTCAAATCGTGCATTAAGGGCAAGAAGTGGTGCTTCTACATCACGTGTTGGTGTAAATGGTAGTGTTTTGGCTGGAAATCGTGCTACAACAGCAACCGCAAATTCTACAAACTATGCTTATTTATCAAGTAAATTATATACAGCAAGTTATTCTAATATCATAGATTCTACAACTGGTTTGATTTCTGCTGATGCATATTCAACATGTTTGGAATCATATTATACATGTATGGATGAAATCTGTACTGCAAGAAGTGATACCAAAGGACGTTGTTCTTGCGCTGGTCGTGCAACAAATTTCTTGGAAGCAGAAGAACAATTGGAAGCAGCCAACGAAGAATTGATTAAATTATCAGGTCAATTATCTTTGTTAATCGCAACAAAAGGTAAAGGCGATAATCTTGCTTCTGCATTTTCATTAACAGATGCTGAAAAAGTTATGAATTGTGTGTCTTGGAAAGAAACAGTAACAAAATATGGCACAAGTTCTGACGAAGCAATTAATTGGTGTTATTTACACGGAATTTATGGTTCAAATGGCGGTAAAGTGACGTCTTGTTCTAAACCTGAATATTGTTCTGATACAGGAACAGGCGGAAACGATTTCGGGTTTAATATTGATAATATGAACGGTGCTACATCTGACATATTGGCTCAATTAAAAGCATGGGCTGATGCAAAAGATTTGGCAAAACAATATGAAAAAGATGATGTAGAAAATTTATCAAGC
>JAFZIM010000008.1 GCA_017554365.1 Alphaproteobacteria bacterium
AAAAAATATTTGTATAATCACACGCGATTGACAATCCAAAGGACTTAAAATATGTTTACAAAAGAAAAAATTAAAGATTTACATTATTCAGTAAATGGTAAAATCGATGCCAACGATTTACAAAAAATCGCTGACGAAGTTTTAACAGAATTTGGAAAAACAGCAAAAATGGCTGGTTTCCGTCAGGGCCACATTCCTTTATCAGTATTGCGTCAAAAATATAACGCATCTGCTTATGGCGAAGCAATTGATAAAGCATTAAACAACGATTTGAATGCTTATTTGGAAGAAAAGAAAATCCGTTTAGCAGGTCAACCAAAAATCGATTTAGATGGTTGGGAAATCGGTAAAGATGTTGAATATTCTATGGAATTTGATATTTTACCAACTTTGCCAGAAATTGATTTAGAAAAAATTTCTGTTGTTAAAAAAGTTGCAAAATTAGATGAAAAAGAAGTAGAAAAAGCACTTGAAAATATCCGCAAAGCACGCAGTGTTGCTGAAAAACAAGACGAAAAATACAAAGCACAAAATGGCGACGTTGCTGTTATTGATTTCAAAGGATTTATTGGGGATGAAGCATTTGAAGGTGGCGAAGCATCTAAACATCATTTGATGGTGGGTTCTGGTGCTTTCATTCCTGGCTTCGAAGACCAAATCATCGGACATAAATCTGGCGACAAATTTGATGTAAATGTGAAATTCCCAAAAGAATATCATGCTGAAAATTTGGCTGGCAAAGATGCTAGATTTGAAGTTTTGGTTCATGAAGTCCGCAAACATATTTTGCCTGAATTAACTGACGAATTGGCAAAAGAAGTAGGTCATGAATCTGTTGAAAAATTAAAAGAACATATTCGCAAAATAATTTCAGAACAATATGACGAAGCAGCACAACGCGATATGCGTAATGAATTGTTAGACATATTGTCTGACAAAGTCAAACTTGATTTGCCAGAAACATTGGTAGAACAAGAATTGGCTATGGCAAAATCTGAACATGACCACCATAACGAAGAACACGGCCACGACCATAAATGGGACGAAAAGAAAGAAAAGAAAGAAGCTGAACGCCGTGTTAAATTAGGTTTGATTTTGGCAGAATGGGGCACACAAAATAAAGTAGAAGTCACACGCGACGATTTACAACAAGCAATCTGGGCTGAAGCATCTCGTTATCCTGATCCAAAACAAATATTCGAATTTTACAACAAAAACCAAAATGCTGTTGTAATGTTACGCGGTATGTTGTTTGAAAGAAAAGCATTAGATGCAATGTTATCTCATGTAAAACAGAAAGAAAAATCTGTTCCAGCAGAAGAATTATTCAAACAAGCTGGTGTAAGATAATTAGTGGCTTTTTAATATTCTAAACCGCCCAAAAGGGCGGTTTATTTTTTTATAAATACATTGACAAAACATTCATTTTTTCTATAATTGTTTCAAGAAAACAAAGGAAATACACTATATGCCTATCTTAGAAAAGTTAAATCAATTGGATAATGCTGATAAAATTTCAAAAAAACAACCAATATCCAATTTGTATGATATGTATTTTCATATTTCAAGACAGAAAACACCTGATGCTGTTTTTGGCATGTCTATTTTTGATTCTATATTAAGAATACCAAAATATTATCTTGAAGATGAAAATCCAAAAAATAAACTTTTATTACATGGCATTGTATTTAATTCTATTTTAAAAGTTTATAAACAATATCTCGAAATTTATAACACTGATGATTTGACATTGATTGATAAAGAAGAATATAAATCTATGCCTAAACTTTATAGAAGTATATTCGTTAAATATGATGATAATCATTATAAATTAAATCATTATAAAAAAGATGTTATTATCACTATTTCCAATGGAAAACAAGAACGAGTTGCCGAAATAATAAAAGAAATAGAAAGAATATTACCAATAATATATCAAACAAAACAAAGAATACCTGATATGATTTTTGGCGGTCTTGAAATTTATGAAGGGAACGAACCAATTGTAAGTCCTAAATTTGTAAAAAATGATTTGTCTGCGAATTTTATTGACGACAATAGTTTTTATGCATATACCCAATTACACGATTTATTTGTTGAATTAGCACAAATTACAATGCCTCGATTAACAAATATACAAAGAAAGAAAAAATCTGACGGAGCATTGGAACTTTATAACGAATACCAGGACGCATTGACACGGAAAAATTCTGTTTTATTTGCACACAAAATTGATGTTGCAGAAAGAACCGCAACAGAACAATTTATCAATGCAAAAGCCCCAACAATTTCTGAAAAAGAAATGAAAAAATTGGTTAAGCAGGGTCAATGTGTCACAGCACACAGAAACATTGCGAAATGGGAATATTCTCTTTACAATAAAAAGAAACAACTTTTATTACACAATTTAAAACGAATCATTTCTATAAAAACAAACTAACTACAACAAAAGGAAGAAAAATGAAACAATACCTTGATATCGCAAAAGCAGTTCTTGAACACGGGGAACATTCAGACAACCGCACAGGCATACCAACTATCCGTATTCCTTATGGTAAAACATTTGAATACGACATGTCAGATGGAACATTTCCATTACTTACCACTAAAAAGATGCCTATAAAATCAATTGCAGCTGAATTGGAATTATTCCTCAAAGGTTATACTGACAAACAATTTTTAAAAGACCGCGGTTGCAAAATTTGGAACGAATGGGCCAGGGAAGCAACATGGAAACCTTTGTTTGAAGAAAGATTAAATGAAGCAAAAAAATCAGGTGCTGAATTAACAGACGAAAAAACAAAAGAAATTCAAAATTCTGCCATAGACGACACACGTGATTTAGGCCCAATTTATGGTTGGCAATGGCGTCATTGGAATGGCGAATATGTATGGAATCCAGAACACCCAGAACAAAATTACAATATAAATAATCCTGGATTTGACCAATTAAAATATGTTATTGAAACAGCCAAGAAAAATCCAAACGATAGACGTTTGATTGTATCTGCTTGGAATCCTGCATATCAAAAAGAAATGGCTTTGCCACCATGCCATTATTGCTGGCAGATTTTGATTTTGAATAACAAATTGAATTTAATATGGAATCAACGTTCTTGTGATATATTCCTTGGGGTACCATTTAACATTGCATCGTATGCCTTGTTATTGTTATTAATGGCAAAAGAATTAAATTGCAAACCAGGCATATTACGTGGAAATTTAGGTGATGTTCATATTTATCAAAACCACATTGACCAAATCAAAGAACAATTAACACGTGAACCAAAACCTTTACCAAACATTGAAATTCCAGATGAAAATTGGAATGGAATTTTGAATTGGTCAGCCAAGGATATTGTATTGAAAAATTATGAACCATACGCCTCTATCAAAGGTCAGGTTGCAAGATAAATATAAACGTCCGATAAAAAGGGCGTTTTTCTTTTGAAAATACTTGATTTTCTAAAAAAATATCTATATAATATGCCTGATTTTGCGGGTGGGCGCAAAGTCAGTCCGATTAACCCCACAAGACCTCGTTAAAAAAATATACATGAAATAACGATGGCAAACTTTGTTATAAATTCTATGAAAGATTTATCCAAAGATTTATTTAATCCATTATCCAGCGAAGATTTCGTTCAGATGTTTGATAAAAACTATGGCTCTCAGGAAACTTTGCAGGGTTATGCTACAAAAGGAACTGTTAAAGACATTCGTGGCGATTTCGCTATGGTTGATGTCGGTTTGAAATCCGAAGGCCGTATTCCATTAAAAGAATTTGGTGCTTCAGTTCCATCAGTTGGTGATATCATTGACGTTTTTGTTGAACGTTATGAATCTCGCGAAGGAACAGCAGTTCTTTCTTATACAAAAGCTCGTGCTGAAAAAGCATGGAAAGAATTAGAAAAAACATACGCAGAAGGTATTGACCCAGAAGGAACAATTATTGATGTTGTTCGTGGTGGTTATACAGTTGACATCAATGGTGTATTTGCATTTATGCCATCATCTCAGGTTGACCACAAACCTATCCGCGATGCTAAATCTTTGATTGGCTTGAAAGACAAATTCCGTATTTTGAAAATGGACGCATTACGTACAAACGCTATCGTTTCTCGTCGTGCAATCCAAGCAGACGTTATCGCTGCTGCTCAAGATGAAGCAATGAAAAACATTTCTCAAGACGCTGTCTTAGAAGGTGTTGTTAAAAACATCACAGATTACGGCGTATTTGTTGATTTGGGCGGTATCGATGGTTTATTACACGTAACAGATTTGTCTTGGAAACGTATTAACCATCCACGCGAATTGGTTCACGTTGGTGAAAAAATCAAAGTTAAAGTTATCCAATTTGATAAAGAAGCACGTCGTGTTTCATTGGGTGTAAAACAATTAGAAGAAGACCCTTGGGAAACTGCTTCTAAAGCATTCAATATCGGTGATACTGTGACTGGTAAAGTGACATCTTTGACAGATTATGGTGCATTCGTTGATTTGGGTAATAACATTGAAGGTTTAGTCCACATGTCTGAATTGTCTTGGACTAATAAAAACATTCACCCAAGCAAAGTTTTACAAAACGGCCAAGAAATCAATGTTGTTGTTTTGGATATCGACCAAGATAAACGTCGTATTTCTTTGGGCTATAAACAATTACAACCAAATCCTTGGAAAGAATTCGCAGAATCTCACAAGGTTGGTGATGTAGTCACAGGCCCAGTTAAAAACGCAACAGAATTTGGTTTGTTTATTGCTTTGACTCCTGAATTAGACGGAATGATTCACATTTCTGATTTGTCTTGGAATAAATTAGACGAAGAAGAATTGAAAAAATATTCTGTTCGTGGTCAAGAAGTGACAGCAAAGATTTTGGATATTAATCCAGAAAAAGAACGCATCACTTTGGGTATCAAACAATTAACAGAAAATGCTGAAAACAACATCACAACTATCAAAAAAGGTGCTGTTGTTTCCGGAGTTGTTTCAGAAATCACACCTGATGAATTAGTTTTGAATTTACAAGGTGATATCAAAGGAACAATCCGTCGTACAGATTTATCTCGTGAAAAAGCAGAACAAGACACATCTAAATACAATGTTGGCGACACAGTAGAAGCATCTGTTGTTTCTGTTGACGGCAACAATGTAAAATTGTTTATCCGTGCTTTACAGGTAACTTTGGAAAAGCAAGCAGTTAAAGAATTCGCTAACGAAGCCGATTCTGGTTCCGTATTGGGCGACATCTTGGGTGCTGCTATCGAAAACAGCAAAAAATAATTTTTGTTGTTAAATATATAAAAGTCCCACTTTTTTGTGGGACTTTTTTTTATTATTGTGATACAATCTTTGTCGTATTAAACAAAGGATATTTATATGAAACCAGAAATGTTATTATTTATGGGCGGCCAGGGTTCAGGCAAGGGGACTTTCGCTAAACTTTTATTAAAACAACATGATTATAATTATATAGAAATGGGTGCGATTTTGCGTCAATTACCAGAAACCAATGAACTTCGCAAAAAAATCATGACTGGCGAATTGGCAAAAGATGAAGAATTATTCCCAATAATATCAGACCATATTGCTTTGGATAAAGATATTATTTTGGACGGATACCCACGCACAATCGGTCAAGCAAAATGGCTGATTGAAAATTACGCAGACAAATTCAATATTAAAATTGCGTTTTTGAATATAAGTGAAGAAACAATGATGGCACATATTCAAAATAGAATAAAAGAGGGCGGAAATCGTGCTGATGATGCTGATGAAAACGCAGTTCGCAAACGTATTGAATCTTTCAAGACAATCACTATGCCTGCGATAGAATGGTTATCTACATTGGACAATGTAAAATTTTACGATATACATTTGCCAAGTGATGACATAGATATAAATTTCAATCACATAATGACAATCATTAAATAAAAAATCGCCCGTTTGGGCGATTTTTTAATATTTCTTAATATCCTAATTATTTCAATTAAAATACACGACGGCGGGCGATAGTATATAAACCATATCCAGTCAACAATACCATAATGGAAATAAAGATTACCAATGCGGTATGTGAATATTCTGCATAAGGCAAATCCATATTCATACCATAATAACCAACAATCACACTTGGCACCATCAAAACAATATTCCAAATGGTTAAACGATTAATGTAAGTGTTGGAATCTATGTTAATTACGCTTTCAAATGTTTCTTTGATAGATTTTAACATTTTGCTATAACTTGCCACGACTTCAATTGCCTGATTAAATTCAATACGGGCATCTTCGGACAATTCTTGGTTATCTTCGTCTTTGACAAAGCCACGCAATTTATCCAATTTATCCATAACCGCAATATTGCCTTTTAATGAAGCCATATATAAAGTATACGCATTTTCAACTTCCAATAATTGCATCAATTCTTGTTTGCGAATATTTTCCTGTAATGCTTTTTTAGAATTAACAACTTTCTTATTCAATTCTTTCAATGCACGCAAATATGATTCAGCAATATAATAAATTATATTCAAAATAAATGTTTCACGTGTATTCATTTCATCGTCTTTGATTTTATCCAATAAATCACATCTTTTACGGCAAACGGTTATAACGTGTTTATTAGAATAAATAATAGACAAAGGTTCAGTATGCCATGTCGTATCCATTTCACGATTAGCAATAGGGAAACGAACAATTATAACCTTGTAATCATCTTCTAATTCAAGACGTGGTTGTTCATCAGGGTCTAAAATATCCGAGATAGTATCTTCATCAATTTTATAATCTGTTAATAAACGTTCAAAATCTTCGTGATCTGGATTACCAACATTAACCCAAGAGAATGTTTTTAATTTTTTTGTGTCGAACATGACATTCTCCTTTTTTTTACATTTGTTAATTTAGGAAAAATATCTTTTACAATTTCGTTGGAAATTTTATCATAAAAAGTGAAAAAATCAACTTTTTTCCATTCAAAAATTCCGCAGATTTACACTTATTTTATATGTATTATATTTTTTACTTGCACGAATCGGCAAAAAGTTATTAGTATTCGCATAAAGATTATAACAAAGGAAGGATTTTATGATAGTCGGAATTGGAATTGACCTTGTGGAAAGCGACAGATTCTTGGACTGGTCTGCCTTTAAAAAACAACGTATTTTCACAAAGAAAGAATTAGAATATGCAGACGAAGATAATGCACGTTCTGAAAAACATCTTGCAAATTTTTGGGCTGCACGCGAAGCCACTTTGAAAGCGTTAGGCATAGGTTTTGGCGAAGAAATTGCTTTTTCAGATATTTCTGTGTCGCACGATGAAAATGGCCGTCCTGAATTAGTTATTGCGGGTGGGGCAAAAAATGCTTTGAAAGAATTGGCCGGCGCAAATGCACGCGTTTTATTGTCTATAACAGACCAAGCAGATTATTCAGCCGCAATTGTAGTAATCGAAAAACAATAAAAGAAAAAAAATAAAAAATAAAACCGCCAAAATGGCGGTTTTAATTATTCTTCGTATTCTAGTTCTTGTTGATAAGCATTTTCTTCTTCATCAACAAAAATATCTTCCTGATCTGCCGGAGTTATTATTTCTGATTCGGTTTCCATTTCAGGTTCATCAATATCCATATCTTCTTCCTGAACGAATACATCATCACGTTTTCCGCCAGGTTCAAACACAGGTTTATTTGCTAAAATTTCTTCTTCGGACATTGGTTCTGCCATAGGTTCTTCGTCTGATTCTTCTTCGACAGGCAAAGACATAACTTTTGCAGAAACATCATCAGCAATCACAGGTGCAGTTTCTTCAACGACCGGTTCTTCCACGACAGGTTCAGGTTCTACAACGGCTTCTTCAACCACAGGTTCTGCGGCTGGTTCTATTATTGGTTCTGCAACTGATGGAACAACTGGTTCTTCTGCTGGTTTATCATCAAGAAATACTTCATCTTCTGAAATTTCAGGTTCTTGGACTTTTACTTCTTCGACAACCGCAGGTTTTTCTTCTGCAACAGCAGGTTCTTCTTTTTCAACTATATCGCCTGATGTTTCAGCAATTAACACAGGGCCTGTTGTATTTGTCCCCATATTTTTCTGATAAAACCACAAAGTTATAACGGACAACACAATCAAAATAAACAACAATATATAATATATAAATGTAGGTTTTGAATGTTCTTTGTTTTCAACCGATTTATAATCTGGATAAGGTTGTTGTGGTTGATTTATAACTGGCGACACAGGTGGCACTGGTTGAATAACTTCTTCTACTGGACGCACTGGTTCTTCTGCCACAGGATTCAAAGGAATATTTGGTTTTGGTGCATCGTACACAGGCGACATTGTTTCCAATACCGGTTTTTCTTCGTCTGACATTGGTGTATTATCCATTGTATTAAGATTATCAATATCTGCTATTGGTTTGAAAGTTTCCAATACAGGTTTTGGTTCAGAAACCATAGGAATTGGTTCTGGTTCTTCAGCAACAGGCACAGGTTCTGAATTTGTATTTGATTCTTCAGCAACAGGGAATATATTATCCAATACCGGTGCTTCAAATACAGATGTATCAGATTCATCAAATACCGGTGCATCAAATTTTATTTCTTCTTTTTCAATAACAGGTGTTTGTTCTGTAATTTTTTCATTAAAATCAATTGGTTTAAAAGCAATATTTTCGTCCATTTCAGGTTCTGTATCGAACAAAGGTTTAATATCGCTTGCATCTTCTATATCGTCATTATCATCGTCATATATTTCGTCATCTTCGTCTTCATCTTCGAATTTTGGTTCTTCAATCTTAGCCACAGGTTTATCGATTTTAACCGCGACAGATTGTTTTTGGGCAACAATAATTTCTGATTCTGGCTGATTTAATAAATCGCTTGCTAATTCAGCATCAACACTTGCCATTTCAAGACGACGTTGTGCTGATTCCAAACGTTTTTTTGCACGTTTTAATTTTTCATTTGTTGCTTCTATCTGAGATTCCAAACGCAAAATCTTAGAAGCAGATTGTTTTGGTGCGATTTTACCAATTTCTTTTTTAGAAGAAGATAATTTTGCACGCAAAGTTTTCAAACGTTCCTGTAATCTAACAATAGTTTCTTTGGTTTTAACAATTGTTGCATTAGTTTTAGTAATGGTATCATTTGCAACATTTAATCTGACCATCGCACTATGTCTTGCTGCTGAATCGCGCAAAATATTTAATTGATTTATGCTTTCAGAAATATCCAAGCCAGATGTATATGCTTTGATTAAATTTTCATAAACATTTAATCCAGAATATTCAATATCTAATTTTTGATATTTATTATCTTGCTTTGGACGGATATTTTCCAAATCAATTCCATATTGACCTGATAATATTTCGTCCCATTTTTTATCACCATCAGGATTTATAACCAACAACACATTTGGTTTTTTCGCAGTAATTGTTTTATCAAGAACGAAAACCAAATCATCATCGTCATCATAAAAAGCATTTATGATATTATTGTCTATATCATATACACGCATAGTCAAAGCACCATACGATGTTTCATTTACGATGTCTTTTCTCTCTCCTATCATGGGACGCTCCGTTTATTATTTCTTTTTTACTGGTGCAAATTGATATGCCTGACGACAATGTTCATAACAATAAGGTTTTCCAGGAAATACTGGTTCACCACAAAATCTAAAATTATTAGAATCAGGATCACCAATAGGCCATCTGCATTGATTAGGTTTTAATTCAGCCATCTTCTTTGCATGTTCTATGTACAATTCATGTGAAGCCAAATCTTTTTTAGTTTTTTTAGAAGCCGTTTTTATAACAGGCATTTCCATAACTGGCTTTACTGCTTTCTTAGATTCTTTCTTTTCTGCGACCACAGATTTTTTAGCAGGTGTTTTAGCAACTGCTTTCTTAGTAGTAGTCGTTGTTTTTGATTTTTTTGCAGGTGCTTTTTCTTTCTTAACAGATGTCTTTACTGCTGATTTTGTTGAGGTTGTTTTTGTTTTGGCAACTGATTTTGTTGGTTTAGAAGCAACCTTGGTTGTTTTCTTGGTTGTAGTTTTTGTTGTCTTTGCTGTTTTTGTTGCCTTAACTGGGGCTTTTGCTGTCTTTGTAGATTTTTTAGCAGATTTTTTTTCAACATCGTTTGCTTTGGCATTCCAACCCAAACGATTTAATTTACCAACCACAGCATTTTTTGACATGCCTAATTTTTTACCCATTTCAGCAGTTGACAGGCCTTTACCCATCAATGCCTTTAATTTTTTTAACATTAAATCGTTCCAACCTTTACTCATTGTAAAAAATCCTTGTTTTTATATTCGATATAATTGTATCATAAAAACGAATCGAAAGGCAAGGGGGAAAAATGATTTCTTATATATTTTTTGTATTTTTATTAATTGGTGCTTTTTATTGTGCTTATCGCATGTCAGCCACCGATTTTAAAAGACGTATAATTCCTGATGTTTACCTGTTTCCGTTTATGTTTGCGGGTTTATTGATAACCACATTTTTCCCATGGGTTATAACCATATCAGATTCAGTTATCGGTGGTGCTACTGGATATTGTTTGGGATTAATATGTGGATTTATATTTGAAAAAATTAAACCTAATGAAAAATACCCACCAATTGGAATGGGCGACATTAAATTATTGGGGGCAGGTGGAATATGGCTTGGCACAATGGGATTGGCTATTGCTATGGCTATTTCATGTTTATTGTCTTATGCATGGGGATATTCTAAGAAACAAAAATATATACCTTTTGCACCTTTCTTTTTAATAGGTGGATTTTTGTCTTTAATTATTATTCAATTTTTGTTATAATAGATAAGAAAGGAAAGATGAAAACAAGATATCTTAGATTTTTGTTATCTTTTGTATTAGGCGGATTTTCTGCATTTTCAGCATATTCTGCCACTACTTTGTTTTCAAATTATGGTCAGGTTCAAAATGTGCAAAATTATTCAACAAACCCATTTTGGACACCAAGTTCACCTTATAATAAAAGATTGCCTCAACCTGTTTATGTTCAGGGTGCTGATTTAAACGCAGATGATTGTATCAAGGTTGTCCAATCATTGGTTTCGGTTCAATGTATGGCTCGCGATAATTGCAAAGACACTTCTTTGGCTGATATTCGTCCTTCTATAATGGTTCAATTATCTAATTTACCGGGACATAATTATGTATCTGCATGTTCTGGATACATAGATTCAGTTTACGAATCGTATAAATCACAATTTGGAAATAACGCCCCAACACAACAAGTTGCATTTCCAACGGCAACAACACCAAATCCAAATTTAAACAATACAAATCAAATACAATTAAAAAATCCTTATCAACAACAGGTTCCTAAATGGAAACAAGAAATAAATGAAAGGACTCAGGAATTAAAAGAATTACAAGAACAAAACGGGGCGGGCAATAATCAGTTGTCCGCTACTGATTTTCCTACGACCTATGCAGATTTGTCTTTTAGTGAAAGAATGGCAAACGCAACCGAAGGTTATGAACCATACGCAGGTAAGACCGCTTATGTTTTTCCTGATGCTGAACACGTTCTTAAATCAGAAGATTACTGTTCTTCACATAAAAGTGATGCAGCATGTGCAGAATATAATAAAAGAATAGAAGCAGAACAGGCAGCGGCAGCCGCCGCTGCAGCTGCTGCTGCCGCACAAAACAACACAACTCCTGAAGACACGAACAAAAATAAAAAGATATTTAAGATATGAAAAGATTATTGTTTATTATTTTTTGTTTGATACTGCCTTTTTCTGCTAATTCTGCAGTTATTGAAGATTGTTTAAAATCAATCTCTGAAGATAATTCTATTTGGCAAGAAAGATTGTTTGATAAAACAAACGGGATATTCAACACCATCAAAGACGATGAAGATGTTACAGACAATATGGTCGAAGCAAATAAAAATAAAATCTACACTCTTTTGGCTGCTGATGTTTTATTAAAATGCAATAAACAATTGTCTTTCGTTGCAAAAACCCCGCGCGCACAAATAGATTTTACTCACAACAACAAAGAATATGCTTTTGATTTTGATGTCGGTAAAATGCTTGAATTTATTGATATGCGTACTGGTATTATCGTTACAAATAAGCGTAATTATTCGCCTGGTGATGTCATGCAATTATCTGATTTTCCACAAAATACTAAACTTTTTTCAGACGAATGTTCAGACCATACAATTTGGGAAAATCTTGATGACGATGCAGCTGTAAATAAAATAGGGCAAAGCGTATTTAATGAATTCGGTGGCTCTAAAAATGAATTTTTCCTTGATTTTGCCGAAGGTGATAATCGTCGTGCATTTCCTGGTTTGGTTTTAATGGATAAAACATATTCAACCAAGGAAACAATTGTATCATATCATAACATACGAACTGGTATGGAAAAAATGGAACAATTCGCATCCGCATTGAAATCTTCTGAATGTGCAAATCAGGGTTTGACTGTGTACCTTGTTGCATTAGATGTAAAAAAAGATACAAGTTCTGAAAAAAGAGGTTGGATGATAGGTGCAGGTGTAGGTGGTGGTGCTATGGCTTATTTGGGTACATCTTCTGCTTTATTAGCAACAACATCTCTTGGTGCAACATCAAGCGTGGTATTTTGGTCTGGCGTAGCCGCTAATATGGTTCATCCAGTTGGTTGGATAGTTGCTGGTGTTGCTGTTGCTACAGCTACAGCAATTGCATTATACCCATCAAAAATAGAAAATTTACAACAAGTTATGGTTATTGACGGTCCATTTAATCTTTGATATTCAACCTAAGGGTATTATATGAACAAAATATATAAATTATTTTTTATAATACCTTTTTTATTCTTGCCTTTGTTTGTTATGGCAAATCAAGATGTACAATTTTCTTCGTCTTTTCAGACCACAGAAGAAATTTTGGAACAATACAGAAATGATTCAACGACATCTTGTGCTTCGGAAATTTTTTCACGTGCTTTGATGGAACAATCTGGAAATATTTCTGAAAATGCCGAAGAACACATAGTTCGCGCTTGGGTCAAAGATGTTATGCATTCCCCAGACGTCATAGAACAGATTTTACAATGTCCTGAATTACAATCTATATCAGATGAAACAACTATATTCTTTTCACCAATTGAATACGAATTTCCAAATAAAAGAAAATTAACTATAAATCACAGCACTCAGCCAAAAGTTTTAAAACATTATTTATTATTATCCCGCAAACGCAGTTTGCCTAATGGTGATGTTAATCCTGAATTGATGAATCCTGACGACCCAGCAAAATATATGAATACAGAACCTGCGTGGTATGCAATTATGGTCGTTCAGCATGATTCTTTATCTGAATTTGTTGGACCAGGAAAGAACAATACATTATCTGTAAAATATATAAATGACAACATAGGCAAAATTTATCCAAAAGGTTATTTTTGCACAAGTAAAAGCGCATGGGCTAATGATACAGATACAATTAACAAAGTCGTTCATGAAGTCGTTGATATAGAAGACGATTCTAATGATTACTATGTTGCAGGCGATGTTAATCTTGAATGGGTATTTTATGCCGAAATCGCTGCTGATATTATAATAAGTGTCGCAACAATGGGGGCAGGTCATGCAGCCATGTCAGGATTAAAAATGGCGCGTGCAAGCAAAACCGCAAAAAATTTAATGAAATCTATCAAAGGTCTTACAAAACTGGACGATGTAAAAAAATATATGGAAGTTGCACGTAAAATATCACAACACACAGATGATATTGCTAAACTTGAAAAAAATATAGAAAACGCAAAAAAATATGAAAAAGCATTGAAAAATATTGAAAATGGAAAAGATGTTTTGAAAAACCAAGAAGAATTAAAAAATATATTACAAGCAGCCAAAGAAATAGACCCAAAAATAACTGAAGATTTATTAAAAAATGCTGATTCATTGAAAGATTCTCAGAAAGCATTAAAAGACGCTTTGAAAACAGCAGAAGAAAACGCTGCCGCTATGGAAAAGGCCAGCGATAATGTCAAATTATATAAAAAATCTACTGAATCATTAAGTGAAGTTATGAAATATCGTCGTTCTATGCGTGCATGGAAACGACCACAAACAGGGAACATTGCCACACGTTCATTAAAGAAAATGAAAGCAGGATTGGAAAGTTTCCATGCTGCTAATAATGGGGCAAAAATGATGAACAAAGCCGGTTCTGTCGCACGTGCAGGCATGAATTCTTTTTCTCAAAAAGCAGGCGATTGGTTATTTGATAATACTTTGAAACATGGTGCCAGATTGGGATGCTTTTATCGTGATGCCGGCGGAATTTATGCAGTTATGACATTTATGTTTGATATGTATGATAAGACATCTTCGACTTCCAAAGAATTTTCTAATGGAATTGAATTCAAACCTTTGTGTTTGTTGTCAGCAGACGACCTTGAAGGTCAAGAAAATGTTGTTAATTATGGTATGTGGTTAATGTGGGTCGGAAATTCTACTGATCCGGCTGATGACGATGCGGCTTATTTACAAGCGATGGATTTTGCAGAAAAATTCTATTATCAACTTGATGAATACCAAGACAGCCATATAAATCATTGTAATGTTGATATTTATGTTGTGCGTCCTATTATCAGATTAGACGAAACCAATATTGATGATCCAAAAGGCGAAATGTTTTATTTGTTTATGAATGAAATTCCATGGTCTACAAACGAACAATTTAATAAAAATATTGGTGATGTCAAAGAATGGGAAAGGGCGCAAAAAGACCTTGAAACAAAAGACCCATCTAATAAATATAAAAAACCAGAACAATCTAATAATACGGAACAACAACCTGTATCAGAATAATAAAAGTTGGTTGTTTTTATTTTATAATTTGGTTATAATATTAACTGAAAGACCAAGGATTAGAAAAATGAGAAAGATATTTTTTTCTTTGATGGGTATAATGACAATATTTGCAAATGCAAACGCATATCAGGTATTATCAACCAAAGAAATTGGTAAATTTGATGCGAAAAACCAAAATATTGTTGTCAGATGCACCACAGATACAGGCAAAATGTCTTCTGAAACTTGCTCTTTACGCAGATATGCAAAATGTTCCAAAGACAAAAAAAATTGTAATTCTTGGCAACCTTGGCGTGATTTACGCAATAATTCAGGCAGTTATTCTGATTGGAAATCTGCGGCCAGCGCCTGCTGTAAAAACAAGGGCTTAAGATAAAATCCCAAAATTTTTATACGATTTATAAAATAGGGTGTATTTTTCATTTTATTATTGACAAAAATTATTTTTTGTATTATTTTTATATTAAATTAAAAACAAAGGGCTGAAATATGACATCAAAAGTAAAATTATATAAAGCACAAATTGGCAATAAAAAATTAAAGGTAGATATTAACAATTTACCTTATGGTGAATTTAATTCTGAAAACCCATTGGTTATTTTGGAAAAAATTACCGTTGACACACCATTTGAAAAACAAATTGATTTTGCCAATGTAAAATTCAAAGAAGGCATTGAAATTCCGCAAAAAGATATGTCTATTAAACGCGACCCAATATTTGAAGAAATGGTCGGTTTAGGCGGTAAAATAGACAAAGAATTCTTAAAAAATCCTTTTGCGAGACGCGTTATGACTTTGGTTTTTGATGTGCGTGATTATGAAATCCCTGAATCAGAAAAACCAAAAGAACAAGTTAAACAGGAAGTCGTCAAAAAAGAAAAACCTGTAAAAAAAGCCAAAAAAACAAAAACAGAAGAACCTGTTGTTGTCGAAGAACCTGTTGTTGCAAAACCAGTCGATGAAAAACCTGTTGTTACTGATGTTGTTCCTGTCCTTGTTGCCGAAGAACAAGTTGATGTTGTTCCTGTTCTTGTTGAAAAAGAACAAATTATTGTTGAACCTATAACAACACCAATCAAAACATCTGATTTTGTATCTATAAATGATATTTTCAAAATCTGTGTTGCTAACCCTTACATTAAATCTTTTGATTTATCTGATAACGAACTTGAACAAGAAATTCGTAAAATATTCAAAACATTTGATAATGATTTTTATGCAGATTCCAAAACTAATTCAAAAGTAAAATGTATTGCTGCTTCTAATATTGCAGAATTAATAAAGAAATTACAGGCAGTTTTGCAAAAATCTGCACATAAAAGGGTTGCAATAAAACAAAAAACTGATGAAAAACAAACTAAAAAGCAAGCCCAAAAAGAAGCCGAAGAAAAAAGAAAACATTTGGTTTCAAGCAAATCTGTGGCTTTGCTTCCTATTGTGATTAAAAAATACATTCCAAAAAAATTGTGGAAAGATATCTGCAGAGAATGTGGAAACGATAAATCTATGCAAAAAATGATATTGGAAAATATCAGCCTTTTGAATACAGATATTAACGAAACACCTTCTTCTACACATATCCAAATCATAAACCCACAAACCAGTGAAAGATATACTTTGTCTTCCATAAAAAGAAAAAGTGCATATTGTATTGTTCAGACAATTTCTGGTAATATCCATACGGACGGAAAACGTATTATTTATACATATTTACCAGACGATAAAATTTTAGTCTGCACAGGTATTTTTTCTGAACATTCAAAAGCAAAAAATGCAAATGGTTATAAAATCTTATGTAAATTTGCTTCTGCTAAATTGGATGCAAGTGGTAAAAAATTAACTAAGAAAAGAGTTATTGACGAAGGTTATATAGAAGTTTCTGATTTATTAAATGATGAAAAAAGCACCCAAGTTTTATCAGAAATCCCAAAATCAGAACCAACAAATTCTGTGGCAACACGTTCCGGTGATTCAATAAAAACACAATTACCTGAACCTGAAACCATAGAAGAAGTAAAATCTGATAAAAAACCATATTTTAGCCCGGCAACAAAAATCGAACAAAAAGCAGAAAGTGTCGTTCAAATTGATACACCACACGATTTGTTAGAAGTCAAAGTTGCAGAAGCAAAAATAAAATCTTTGATAGATTTGATTACAAAAAATGTAAATCAAACATTGGTTGCTATAACAACCGAAGAAGATGTTGCAAAACAATTAGAACAACTTGATTTGACACGTGAAGCATTGGTTCAAAAAGCAAAATATATGAATATTTTGGCTGAATCAAACAAAACCAATGAATTATTACAAAAAATGCGTGCTTATATGAACACACGTATAAAATAGGGTAAAATCATTAAAAAAACCGCCAAATTGGCGGTTTTTTTTATTTTTTAATTTCTTTCACACTAACAATATTTGGGTAAACATTAAAAGCCCCAATACGCCAACCATAAATTATGGCACGATATTTTTTGCCTTTCTGTAATTTCGCCTGTAATTCAGTAGAACGCCATTTCCAATACCAAAAAGAATTAACATTTTTTAAACTTCTGCCATCTTTGGTATAAATCATAAAATTAGTCCAAGTTTGCCCATTTCCATCATTAACATAACCATGGGTCAGGGTACCTTTGTCTTTTACAACAAAAGTTGTTTCTTTCTTTGTTCCGTACGCATAAAGCCACGACAGCAATATAAAAGGAACCAATAATAAAAACACCCAAAATATTCCAAAATTATCAAATAAAAATTTCAATAAATCTTCCATCTTTTCCCCCAGATATATGTGAATTATATCATAAAAAATACATTTATACTAATTTAAAAAAATAAAAACTGGATAAATCCAGTTTATCTTGGTGGATGTGGGCGGACTCGAACCGCCGCCCCCTACGATGTGAACGTAGTGCTCTAACCAACTGAGCCACACATCCAAATTTCTAAATAAAAAACCGCTTTCGCGGAATTTTTTTCGAGTTTTTGGTGGGGATAGTGGGACTCGAACCCACACGGTTGCAATAACCAAAGGATTTTAAGTC
>JAFZIM010000077.1 GCA_017554365.1 Alphaproteobacteria bacterium
AGAGCAAACTTGGATTACAGAAAAGTTTATGGAGTTACAACAACGCCATATATATACGTCCTTGACAGAGAGAAAAAAATTATCTGCAAGAAAATCGGTGTAGAACAATTGGAATCTTTTTTGAAAAATCACGAAGCAGGCAAATGAATTTATTGATTGCACAAAATACAATAGAGCCTCGGTTGGGTTAAAAAATCATAATAAAGAAAATATGATACATTGTTTCAAAACAATAAAAAGCAAATTCAACGCATTGATAATTTTTGTATTAATGCTTTTGTCGGGAAATGCTTTCGCTCAAATTGGAACAATCAAAGGTTTTGTTTCGATTCGATTCGTTACATTGGCAAATGTCTGTTGCAAAGGCGTGTTTTTCACAGCCTGTTTCACAGGTGTTTCAGCCAATTCCCATTTAACACCGGCCATAACTAATTCTTCGAGCGCATTTGTTCCCATGTTTTATCCTTGATTTTTAAGACTTCTTGATATACAATATAACTTGAGCAACAAAAACTCAAGGGAGTATTTTCATGAAAATAATGAACTTTGCTTTGTTGGCTGGTGTAGCTGGACTGTTAGCAGCTTGCGGTGGTTCTAGCATTGTTGAACCAGCTGATTTAAATAACCAACGCGTTTTCTTCGCTTTCAATTCTGCAGAAATCTCAGAAGAAGCTGAAAACAACTTGTTGGGTCAATCTTTGTATATGAAACATCATGATGGCACAAAAATCCAAATTGCTGGTAACTGCGACGAACGTGGTTCTACAGAATACAACTTGGCTTTGGGTGCACGTCGTGCAAACGCTGCCAAAGCAGTATTGGTTAAAGATGGCGTAGCCGCTTCTCGTATCTCTACTATTTCTTATGGTAAAGAACGTCCATTGGTCAAAGGTACTGGTGAAGAAGTATGGCAATACAATCGTAACGCCACAACAACAGTTAAATAATTTAAATGTTGTATAAAAAACACCGGCGTTTGCCGGTGTTTTTTTATGTTTTTAATATTGATTAATCTGATAATTTTTTCAATATTTCTTCCATGATAACACGATTCGCAAATGATATGATAATTTCACCTGCCCCGCCCTTCTTTTCTTTTAATTTTACTTTTGTATCAAATTTCTTGGATAATTTAGATTCTATTTTTGATACGTATGTTTCATCTAAAGATTTTTTTACAAAAGAACGGCTTTTTGTTGAACGATTCGATTGATTAACACGTTTTTGTGCTTCTGCAACTGACATTTTTAAATTTATGATGTCGTGTGCTAATTCTTCTGGATTATCAGAAACTGCGATGGTTCGTGCGTGTGATGCAGATAATTCGCCATTTCTGACTAATTCTTTTACTGATTCAGGCAAATCTGTGATTCGCATAAGATTTCTGATATAACTTTCAGATTTTCCAATTAATGCAGATACATCAGCCATGGTATAGCCACATTTTTGCATTAAATTTTCATAACCTTCGGCTTCTTCTATGGGATTAAGGTTTTCGCGTTGAACATTTTCTATCAATGCGATTTCCATAGCATTTTGATTTGTTAATGTTTTTACCAAAGCAGGAATTTCGTTTAATCCTGCCAATTTTGCAGCACGATAACGACGTTCACCCGCAACAATTTCATATAAATAAGGTTTGTTTTGAACTGGTCTTATTATAATAGGAACCAATACACCCTTTTCTTTAATCGAATCGGATAATTCTTGTAATTCTTTTTCAGAAAATGTTTTACGTGGCTGGTCTGGGTTAGGGCTTATTTGAACCAAAGGTATAGGTTTAACAACAACCCTTTCAAGACCTGTTAATACAGAAATATCCGGTATTTGACCCATTTCTTGGTTTAATTCTGCTAAGCCTTTGCCTAAAAATTTAGATGACATTATTTATCCTTTTTATTTAATGCGTTTACAACTTCTGTTGCGACACGTAAATATGCCTGGGCGCCAGAAGATTTGAAATCATAAAATAGGGCAGGTTTCCCATGACTTGGTGCTTCTGAAACACGCACATTTCGTGGGATAACTGTTTTGAAAACTTTGTCGCCAAAAGTATTGCGTACATCATCTTCCACAGCGTGTGTTAACCCTAATTTTTTATCGTACATTGTTAAAACCATACCCAAAATATCAAGGTCAGGATTCCATTTTTGTTTAATAACATTTATCGTAGATAATAATTGTTGAACGCCTTCAAGGGCAAAAAATTCACACTGCAAAGGAATTATAATATAATCTGATGCAGTTAATGCATTGATTGTTAACATACCAAGATTAGGCGGACAATCTATTAATATATAATCGTAATTATCCATAATAGGTTGTATCGATTCGCGTAATCTAAATTCGCGGTTTTCCATATCTAACATATCGAGTTCAGCCCCGGCCAAAGCCGCAGAAGCAGGCAAAATATGCATATTTGGAACCGCAGTAGTAAGTATGTTTTCAATAATTCCTGCTGTCCCCATTAATACACCATAAACGCTTTGTTTGTGATTTCTTCTGATGAAACCAAGCCCAGTTCCAGCATTTCCCTGAGAATCAAGGTCAATTAACAAAACACGTTTTTTTATGGTAGCAAGTGAAGCAGCAATATTTATGGCTGTTGTTGTTTTTCCGACACCACCTTTTTGATTTGCAAATGAAATAACTTTTGCCATTTTTTATAATCCTTTCATAAAAAAGAGCATATAAAATTATAAAAAAATAGTCAATACAAATATAAAATATAGTAAAATCAAATAGTTATGTTTTATTTCATGTGAAATAATACTTATTTTAAATCAGATATTATTACAATAAAACCATCGCCGGTTTTAGATTCGTGTAATTCATA
Organism: Alphaproteobacteria bacterium; assembly: GCA_017554365.1. Classification (GTDB taxonomy): domain Bacteria; phylum Pseudomonadota; class Alphaproteobacteria; order Rs-D84; family Rs-D84; genus Enterousia. Next base: position 2,837 of record JAFZIM010000077.1, read on the forward strand.
ATTAAATTTATATTTTGTTTTTGCGATTGAAATTTCTTCTTCAATTTTCCGGCCTTTTAATAAAAAAAGCCGGCAATTTGTTTTGTGTGTATAATCAAAAATTTTAATCAACGGGGCAAAAGCACGTGCGGTAAATATAAAATCCCCGGCCTTTACCGGCTTTTTCGAAAGAAAATTTTCTATTCTGTCATTGATAATTGTAAGATTTGGTAAATCAAGTTCTTGTTTTAACGCAGATAAAAAATTTGTCTTTTTTGTTATAGATTCTACACAAATTACATTCCAGCCCATAATTGCCAAAACAACGCCCGGAAATCCAGCGCCACTGCCTAAATCAATGATATTTACATTTTTAGGAATAAAATCAGTTAATTGTAAACTATCTTGGATA
>JAFZIM010000078.1 GCA_017554365.1 Alphaproteobacteria bacterium
AAAATCAGTTAATTGTAAACTATCTTGGATATGGCGATTTTGAATATCGTCCAGTGTACTTGGCGCAACAAGGTTCATTTTTTCGGACCATTGACGCAGTAAATTTTCGTATTTAATAAATTTTTCTTTTATTTCCATAATATTTATTCTAGCATATTTTATTATGAAAGGAATTAAAAGTTTTTATACTGGTTTGCTTTTGATAGCGATAATTATTTTTTGTTCTTGTCTCATAGGACAAAAAGTAAGGGTGGAACATTTTAAAAATTTGCGACAACAAAACGAAGTTTTTGATACAAGTTTTGGTAATTTTTTGGCTGCACAACATGCGTTGTATATCAATGATTTCAAGGCGGCTCAAGATTTATTAAGTGGTGTCAAAGAAGATGTTGATGTTGCAAGAAATGAAAGAATTTTAGCAGGTTTTTTCAGTGGATATATGCCAAAAGAAGTTGATTCTTTGAAAGATACCAAAGATTTGTCTTTGCGTTTTATTTATGATGTTTCTTTGGTTCAAAAAGGGAACTGGAAAGATTTATATAAAAGACATGAATCGGACAAAAGTTTATTGTTTGCACCTTTGCGTATTTTTTCTGCTGTGAAGCAGGGTAAAACCAAAGAAGCAATAAAATTCATTGATTCAACAGATACAAGTGATTCTTGGAAGGCCTTTATCAAAGGTCAAATTGCGGTTATTAACAAAGATGTTAACACAGCAGCAAAAGAATTTGCCGAAGTTTTACCTGAATTTATGAGTGTTCATGATTATTTATATTTGATGTCTTTTTATCGTGAAAACGAAATGTTTGAAGATATGGAAATATTACAAAATGATTTTACATCAAGACCAGGTGGAATGTATGTCCTTGATTATCCTGAAATTCCTGAATGGAAATATTTTGATGGAATAAAAAATAATTTGGCTTTCAGTATGATTCAATCTGTTGCACATACTCAGGTTATTATATTTACAGATATATCTTTGATGTTGTTAAGATTCGCACAAAGTGTTGCTGAAAATCCTGATATGGATTCTTTGAATTATTATTTGGGACAATATTATTTTTATAACAAAGGACAATATGACAAGTGTTTTAATGATATTTCTAAGAAAAATCCTTTGTATTTATTCGGTCAGATGAAAATAGCCGGTAAAAACAACGATTTTAAATTCATCAAAAAAATTGCAAAGAAAAATCCTTTGTTTTTGCCAGCAACAAATATGGCTTTGAATTACCATGTGAAAAATGGTGAAAAAAATGCTGCTTTGACAATAATTAACAGGGCGTTAAAACAAGATAATTTAAATGATAAAGCACGTGCTTATTTTCTTAAGAAACGTGCAAATGTCTATTTGATGTTTAACAAACCAAAGCAAGCACAAAAAGATTTGGATAAAGTGGTTGAAATAGAAAATGCTATGGCAACAGATAATTTATTGTTGCAGGCGAAAATTTGGAATCAAAAAGACGAAAATTTACAAGAGGCCTATAATTATTCAATGATGGTTATTCACAGAAATACTTCTAATGTACAGGCGTGGGATCTTTTAGGTTGTATTGTCCGTAAACAAGAAGGTATAGATGAAGCATTGTCAATAATGAATAGGGTAAGTGAAATAGCAACTAATGTGTCATCTTTATACGAACATTTAGGAGATTTATATATGGAAAAAGGTTGGAAAGATAAAGCACGCGAATCTTATGAACATGCCATAGATTTATCAGACGATGGATTAATTGTTGTTCCTTTTGTTCGAGAAAAATTAAGGAAAGTAAAATGAAAATAGGTGTTTTTGGTGCGGGTGCATGGGGAACAGCATTGGCTTATACTTGTGCGAAATCTGGTAATGAAGTTATACATTGGGGATATGCAGGAATATTTGATGGTTTAATGGATATTGAAAAACCAGAAAATGTCCAAAGAACAGACAATATGGCAGATTTAAAAAACTGCGAATATTGGTTAATTGTGACCCCTGCATCATTTTTCAGAGAAACTTTGCGCAAAATGCGTGAAGTATATAATAATCAACCAATTTTAATTTGTACCAAAGGTATGGAAGGCGAATCAGGACAATTTATGTCTGAAATTTTGCAAGAAGAAATGCCTGAATGCAAAGATTATGGTGTTTTATCAGGCCCACAATTTGCCAGAGAAGTCGCAAATGGTGTTCCAACAGGTTCTACTTTGGCTGGTAATGAAAAGGTAAAGGCAGGCGGTCATATTGCTTTGTCTGAACTTTATTTACAAGATAGTGATGATGTTATTGGGGCGCAACTTTGCGGGGTTGGTAAAAATGCTGCTGCATTGATTTCTGGATATATGACAATTAAATCAGGCGGTGAAAATGAACGTGCTTTGGTATTTACTCGCACATGGAATGAAATTGTTGATATAGCCGTTGAAATGGGTGCAGATTGTGGAACATTTCTTGGACTTTGTGGGGTTGGTGATTTGTTTTTATCTGCAACTTCGCTAACAAGTCGTAATTTTTCTGCAGGCGAATCTATCGCACGTGGCGAAGGTTATACTGGCACAGTAGAAGGTATTTTTGCACTTCGTGGCCTTATACACAGGGCAGAAAAATTGGGTGTAAAAACGCCTGTATTATGCGAAATGAAAGAAAAAATGTCTCTTTAATTTCAAATTAAATTATTTATAAAAATCTGGTCTAAAACCTTGCAAATAAATAAATATACCTTATAATTTAGGGTGTAGTCGCGAAGGTAAATTGTTCTTTCTTGTATTTGATATGAAAGAATACAAAAACGAATGATTTTTCTTCGCATAAGTATAATCAAACAAAAAAACGGAGAAAAAAATATGTTTGGTATTTTCGGAAAAAATGAAAAGCATGTTTTGAATAACCCTGTATGTGTTGAATTCCAATATGGTGATGAAAAAGTCATTTTGGAAACAGGTCGTTTTGCAAAACAGGCAACCGGTGCCGTTATGGCAACAATGGGTGGCACAATGGTTTTGGCAACTGTATGTGCTGAAAAAACAGCAGTAGAAGGACAAGATTTCTTTCCTTTGACCGTTGATTATCAAGAAAAATATGCATCAAGTGGTCGTATTCCAGGTTCACGCGATAGACGTGAAGGCAAAGCAAGTGTAAGTGAAACTTTGATTGCTCGTTTAATCGATAGACCTATACGTCCTTTGTTCCCAGAAACATTTAAGAACAAAGTTCAAATCATCGCTCAGGTATTTTCTTATGACAAGAAAAATCAACCTGATATTTTGGCTATGATTGCGTCATCTGCTGCATTGGCTATATCTGGTGTTCCTTTCCAAGGCCCAATTGGTGCAGCACGTGTTGGTTATAAAGATGGTAAATATTTATTAAACCCATCAAAGAAAGATTTAGATGATTCTGAAATGGATTTGGTTGTAGCAGCAACTAAAGACGGCGTATTGATGGTTGAATCTGAAATCGGCGAATTAGATGAAAAAACAACATTAGGCGCTGTTAAATTCGGTTTTGACGAACAACAAAAAGTTATAAAAGCAATTAACGAATTTGTTGAAAAAGCAGGTAAAGAACGTTGGGAAACACCTGAAAATACAGAAGAATATGTTGCTATGCAGAAAGATTTCGAACAATTTGCAGGCGAAATAGAAAATGCTTTGTTAATCAAAGAAAAATTAGTTCGTTTGGATACATTGGCTGAAATCCATACAAAAGCAAAAGCACGTATCGCAGAATTGTTCCCAGAAACAACAACTGCTACATCTACATTGGAATCTTGGGCTGATGAAATCGTAGAAGGTATCACAGCACGCATTATGCGCAGCAATATTTTGGCTGGAAAACCACGTATTGATGGTCGTGATACAAAAACAGTTCGTCCAATTGAAATTGAATTGGGTGTATTACCACGCGCACATGGTTCTGCTTTGTTTACACGTGGTGAAACTCAGGCCTTGGTTTCATTGACATTGGGTGGTGGCAAAGACGCATTACCAATTGAATCTTTGGACGGGGATAGCGAACGTGATTTCATTTTGAATTATAATTTCCCTGGCTATTCAGTTGGTGAAGCAAAAGGTTTGAAATCACCTGGTCGTCGTGAATTGGGACATGGTAATTTGGCATGGCGTGCAGTTCATCCAATGGTTCCATCACGTGAAGAATTTGATTATGTAATCCGCGTATGTTCTGACATCTTGGAATCTAATGGTTCTTCATCTATGGCAACAACATGCGGTGCAACATTGGCTATGATGGACGGCGGTGTTCCTATGAAACGTCCAGTTGCTGGTACTGCAATGGGATTGATTAAAGAAGGTGATGATTACGCAATCTTGACTGACATTTTGGGTGATGAAGACCATTTGGGCGACATGGACTTCAAAGTGACAGGTACAGATAAAGGTATCACTGCTTTGCAGATGGATATTAAAATCACATCTATTACATTTGAAATTATGGAACATGCTTTGGCTCAGGCAAAAGATGGCCGTATGCACATCTTGGGCAAAATTGAAAAAGCAATCAAAGCACCTCGTAAAACAATTTCAGAATTTGCACCTCAGGCATATACAATGAAAATTAATCCTGAAAAAGTTCGTGAAGTTATAGGCAAGGGTGGTTCTGTAATCCAAGCATTAACTCGTGAAACTAATACTCAGGTTGATTTAGACGATGAAGGTAATGTAAAAATTATGGCTTCTTCAAAAGAAGATGCAGACGCAGCAATCGCACGTATCAAAGAAATTGTCGCTGAACCAGAAGTCGGTGAAATCTATGAAGGTGTTGTTTCAGGTGTAAAAGATTTTGGATTATTCGTAAAAATCTTGAAAAACTTTGAATCTATGGTTCATATTTCTGAAATAACAGGTGAACGTTTGGCTAATATCGCTGATGCTAAATATAATGTTGGCGATAAAGTTTATGTAAAATTCCTTGGTACTGATAGACGTGGTAAAACACGTATGTCTATGGTTGGAATTGACCAAAAAACAGGTAAATTAGTCAAATAATTGACATTAAAAAGGTTAGGCGATTTTTCGCCTAACTTTTTTTATAAAAATAGAAAAGGAAGTTATTATGGATATGGAAACTTTGATGGCACAAGCCCAAGATTTACAAACAAAAATATCAGCAGCCCAAGATTCATTGGCACAAATGCATGTAAAAGGTTTGTCTGAAAATGGTGCTGTGGTTGTCACTATGACTGGGAAATATGACATAGTATCCGTTGTAATTTCAGATAATGCAATCACATTGGGCGCAAAAAAATTATCTGATTTAGTGGCCGATGCATATAAAGATGCAAAAGCAAAAGCGGACACTTTGATTGAAAAAGTGATGTCTTCTGTGACTGGTGGTTTACCAGAATAAAGATAAAATGCAAATTTTACTAGACAAACGAAAAAAATAATGTAATATAGATATCGCTTTGGATGTTTAGCTCAGTTGGCTAGAGCATCTCGTTTACACCGAGAGGGTCAGGAGTTCGAGTCTCTTAACATCCACCAAGATTCAAACCGGGTTTATCCCGGTTTTATTATTTGAAATTTTATGATATAATTATGTCTATGTGGAATAGGGGAAATTTTATGAAACGTGCAATTCAATTCAAATTAAAAAACGGAAAAATAGTCACTATTCGTCGTACACGTGGCTATGATTACGAAGCACAAATGAAATTTATGGAAAAATTTTCAAAAGATCCTGGAGCTTTTAATACATGGCAATATGCAGGTCAACCAAAGAAAGACAAGGAAAAATCTATCAAAATGTATGAAAGTGATGATTGTCTGTTTGTCAGTGTTTGGGATGGTAATAACATAATTGCAATGGGTAATATTGAAAAATATCGTGCTGGACACCCTTATTCTGGTCGTTCTGCGGGTGTGGCAGTAAGTGTTCTACAAAAATATACACATAATGGCATAGGAAGCAAATTACTTGATATTTTTGAAAAATGGGCGCATGAAAACAATATTCATGTATTGTATGCTGGTGTTCGTCATACAAATTTAGCGTCTTTGGGAAATTGTATGAAACATGGATATGAAATTACGGGTATTAAGCATGATAGCGCATATATAAATGGCGAATGGATACATGAATATATACTCGAAAAAATAATTGAAAAATAATCGATTAAAAAAACTGCCGGTTGGCAGTTTTTATTTTTTGTTTTTTATGATATAATATCTTTGATATTAAGATAGGTGGGAAATATGAAATCTATATTTTTGTTCTTGGGCGTTTTATGTTTTACATTCAATGCCAACGCTGCGGTAAAGGTTAAAAACGATACTGCAACGAAATACGCAGCCCAAGTTGCAGAAGAAAATCAAATGTCTGCAGATGATGCGTCTGTTATTGCGACACTTGAAAACGATATAAAAATTCTAAATGAAGAATTAAATAAATGTGAAAAACAAAAGAAAGGTTGGATAGCCGCAACGGTTATCGGTTCTTTGGGTGTTGTAAGTACTGGTGTTGCTGCCGGGGTTCAGGCCGCAAAAATAAGCGAAAAGAAAGATAATTTGGCTGGCAAACAACGTGAATTGAAAGAATTACAACAAACAAGCAAAGATTTAGATAAAACAGAATAGGGTTCTATCATGAAAAAAATATTCGTATTTGGTTTAATTGCGTCATTTATACCTGTTATTGGTTTTGCTGAAAACCCACAAATAACACGTCTTATGCGTGAAAAGCAGGCCAAAATGGAACAACTTGAAAAATGTATGGGTTCGACCAAGGGATTAAAGATTGCTGGTATTTCTACATTGGGTTTAACTGCGGTTGGTGTTGCTGGAAATATCGCAGAAGCATCCGCAATTAAAAAATATGATTCTCAGATAGAAGCAACGGACAACAAAATTGAAAAAACACAAAATGAAATAAATGAAAAACGCGACAAGATAGCAAGAGAGGAAGAAGAAAAAGCAAATTCTATCAAACAGGCAAGAATGTTAAAAAATGTCGCTGCTAATGATATAAATACAATAAACGCATCTGGTGGCAATATCGGGGACAAGGCAATTTCTCATGGTTATATGCCAGAACAATTACCTGATAATTTGCGTTCACAATTTGCTAATGCGATGGTTGGGTTTATATCAAGATGTCGTGCTTTGATTGGAACAAATGGTATTCAGGAAGTTTCTTTGTCTCCATCAGTTCAAGAAAATTGGCGTCAATTTGTTGGTTCTACACCATTATCAGAAGAAGCATTATTATCTAATTTGAACGAACATATTATTGCAGAATGTAAAATAACACAATGTAATACGGCTACACACAATACATTTAACAATAATGGTATTACAATGTGTGTTGAAAAAAGTTCTGCACCAGTTGACACAACAAAACCAACAGCAGATGCAATTTTAAATAATAAACCATCAACGAAACCTGCCGTTGGGTCAGATTGTTTGGCAAATGTAAAAGCAAATAATCCAGATGCAACATCTGCAAAGATAAACGCAAATGGTGAATGTGAAATAATAGATTGTGGGGCTATAAAGAAACCTTCATCAGATAAAAAATCATGTATAGGGGTTTTTGAAAATGATTTTCCAAATATGTGGAATAAAAGTTCTGGTAATAATGTAAAAACAGAAGAAGAACTTTGCCAAGAAGCCGCGACAAAAGGCGAAACATATGTACAATATATATCAAACCCACCTGTGTGTGTATGTAATGACAATCAAAAAGAATGGAATGGAACAAAATGTGTAGCCAAAAAATCTGCTGCCAATAAACAGACCATTAAAAAAGCAAGTGAATGGACTGATACAGAAAAGAAAGCAAAACCAGATGAATATTGCAAATTGGCTTTTCAATCAGATGCTGCAAAGGCGTGTTGTTTGGCAATACATAAATATAACCAAGCATATAATTGGGATGGTGCTGGTATGAAATGTAATTGTAAGACAGGTTTAGAATGGAAAAATAATACATGTGCGCCTAAGATGAATATTCCAACACTTGCAAATGATGCAACTTATGTCGCACAACCTAATATAATTGAACCAATTAAAATGCCAAATACAGGATATACTTATACACCTGGGAAACCTGATTTTTAGGTTAAGTGCGAAGAAAAAGGCGGACGCTATCAAAGAATGAATAGTACTGGTGAAATGCAGTGCTGGATTAGTGGTGCTTCCATAAAAGTTTGTAATGAAATATCTACATCTTCACATCCTGTGAATAGTCAATATTGTAGTGTGTCAGGACATTAAAAATTAACCGCCGTAATGGCGGTTTAATTTTTTATGATATTATTTATCAAAAAATATATTTTTGCTTTTCTGGGGCTAAATATTTGCGTTTTTTGCATTCTTTAATCTTAATTGTCCGCATGCAGAACCAATATCGGCACCCCTTTCGCGTCTTATTCTGGTATGAATACCATTTTTTATCAAAATATCTTGGAATCTGTGAACTGCATTTCCAGATATAGAAGCGAAATCGCGTTCGTCAACGCTATTCCAAGGAATCAAATTAACCATAACATTATGTCCGCGCATTAAATCTGAAAGTTTTTCTGCATATTCAGGCGTGCAATTATATAAATATGTTTCGCCATTTTCATCTTTTTTGCCTAATAATATATATTCAATCATTAATTGGCGATTATGTGTTTCAGAAAAATTAAAAGCGGCATTTAAAACTTCGTTTAATTTCCATTTATTGTTTATAGGCATAATTTGACTTCTTAAATCGTCAACCGGCGCATGTAATGATATTGCAAGGTTGATTGGTCGTCCCCATTGATTTAATTCTTCTATGCCTGGAACAATACCGCATGTTGATATTGTAATACGACGCCATGATATATTTAATTCTTTATTAGCCCTTTCAAGAAAACCAATAACATTTTGAGTGTTTTGCAAAGGTTCGCCTGTTCCCATAACAACAATATGTGAAACATCATTATTATTAGGGTCGCCATTTGGGTGAATGTCTTTTAATCTATCGCCACGTAATTCCCATTGAGCGACCAATATTTGTGCGAACATTTCATTAATTGTTAAATTGCGTTTTAATCCCAACAAAGTGGAAGCGCAAAATTTACAGCCCATCGCACAACCTGCCTGAGAACTGACACAAACGCTGTTGCCATAAGTTGTACGCATTAAAACACATTCTATTTGTTCGAAATCGTTTAATTCCAACAAGAATTTAGTTGTTTGATTATCACTGCTTTCCAATTTTTTTACGATTTTCACAGGCAAAGTTTCTGCGATTTCAGAAAGTTTATTTCGTAAATCTTCTGGCAAGTTTTTCATAACACTAAAATCTGGTGCACCACGATTTAACCATTCGCTAATTTGTTTAGCACGAAATCTTGGTTGTCCCATATCTGTTATGAATTTTTCAATTTCAGGTTGGGTTAAATTAAAAAGTATTGTTTTTGTCATAATTTATATCTGTCGTCATTTATTATAATTACTGCCTTGCGACGTAATTGTTTTAATTGTTGGTCTGCTGTCATTGCGGCTTTTTTATAAGTAGCATTTTGTTTGATGATTTCATCTAGGTTTGCATATTCTTTTGTTTTCTTTTCTTTGCATACCAATACAACAGAACCATTTTCAACTTGCGACCAAGTCATCAAAGGTAAATCTGCAATTCTTTCACGAATTTCAGGTGATAATTCATATTGCATAGCGGTTATTTTTTGTGGAAAACCACCAAATTCTTCTGCAATTTGTTCTGCATTATCACAATTTTTTGGTGCTTTTAATTTTTTTGCAATATCGTTTGGTATATCTGTTAGACGAATAATGGTTGTTTCAATTGGCAAACCGCGTTCGCGAATTAAATCTATTCTTTCTTCTTTTATTTCATTTTCAGATATTTTTATTGTAGGAATAATTGTTCTTGCTGTGATAACACCCCAGGCAATATCAGAACGGACAGCCAATCTAGCCATATTTTTTGTTGTTTCACTAAGAGAACCTAAATTCATGTGTGCCAATTCTTTATCAGCATCTTTATCTGTTGGCTTTACATTAAAATTAGCAGCGTAATTTAATTTCACATAATCATTTACAATGTTTTGAAATGCCTGTTTGCGATTAGTCAAAGAAGTGTTTCCTTGCTTTGCCATTAATTCTATGCGGGCATTAACATCAGTATCTGTTATTGGTGTGCCATTTATTGTTGCAATAACACTTGATGCGTTTGCATAAGAACAAATACAAAATATTCCAATAATAGCACTATAAATTTTATTCATAATCTTTACCTTTTTAATAATGTTTGCCGTCAATACTCATACCAAATTTGAATTGGAAAGTTGTTCCCCCACGATAATCTTCTTTGATTGCGTTATCACGGCGATATTCAAAAGACAAATAAAAACAAGGATGTTCATAAAATATCCCAGCAGAATGTCTTTGGAATAAATGTTCGTACATATTATAGAATACATATCCACGAACGTTAATTCTTTTTGTTAATTGTAATCCAGCGGAAACAATTCCTTCGTGTGTATCTTTGTTTGAAATCAAAGGATTAGAATCCCATATATGACCCAAAGAAAAATATGTATTATTGCGACCAATATATGCGGAATTTTCAATATGATTTAAAGATATATCGTTTTTATCAATACGAAAACGCGTAGATAAATTGATTAAATCCCTGTTATAAGATACACGACCAACATAATCAGAAAAACCATTTCTGAAACCATTGTCATTAAAATCATTATCATCTTGGGTGTTGAAATCGTATGTTTGTCCGAAAAATACAGATATATCATTTTTATTATCAAATGCAGACCATTGTGCGCCATAATCTATGAAATTTCCGTTTTCCCATACATCAAATCCAGAATATCTGTTGTCTGAAAACAATGTTGTGTCTGATAAAAAGCGTCCGGCAGAATCATTATTCACAGCAAATACATTGTTTTTATTTGTGTGTTCCATAATGGTTAATCTGGCCTGAGGTTCCAATGTATAAGTCCAATCATTTTTTATGTCGTATAAAGGTAATCCCCATTCTATGTATCCACTTGGCAAGAAACGAGATTTCATACCAGAATAAGAATTATTTATAGTGTTATTTTCATATATTTTTGTGTTTTCAAAATTATAAATATCATATCTTGTTGCGATACTTGCTGTTAAACGATTGCCACCCCACAAAGTCCAAGGGGATACTATGCGACCTTCACCGATAATGCGTTGACTTGATTGTTTTGATGAAGATACGCCCAATAAATCGCCTGAAAATACAACATAGGTTTCTTTGAAAAATGGATCAGATTGATATTTACCAAAAATATTAGGCAATATATTTCCAGAAGATATTGTTTGATTACCCTGAGGTTCACGTAATTCTTGGAATATATGTGTGTCTGCAATAACATAACTTGATTGTCCGAATATTTCGAGTTTTGCCCCAGAATCAAGATAAGGTTGATAATTATAAAAACCATATTTCTGTAAATATGTTTTATCAGATGTTCTTTGAATATAAATCAAAGCACGTGTATTTTCACCCATTTCAATTATATCGTCATTGAAAATATGCCATCTATTTTCACCTGCTTTGTTATGGGTAAAAGACCCCTTGGTTCTGAATTCAGAATGTGTTGCATTTAACCGGTGTTCTAATTGGAACAAAGGATTTTCATCTGTTAAATATGAAAATGTTGTTGTTAAATCATGTTTGTCTGAAATATTGATATACACAGGTATATTTAATTGTGTCCCCATATCACTTGTTGATTTAAAACTTGGGGTTAATAGACCTGATTTATATTTTACAGATGGGTCAGGCATATCATAATAAGGCAACCAAAAGATAGGTATATTTCCATTATATAGCCAAAACGCTGCATTATGAAAATAAATCATTTTTTCATTTTCATCATGTATGATTTCATTACCTGTAATTTCCCATGCATGACCGAAAGAATCACAACCATCGCACGCTGTAAACATGGCCCTGTCTGCAGTTGTAATTTGATTGTTTTTATTTATTTCTTTTGCCTTGATATAAACATTACTGCCCAACCATAATTCAATATCTTTGGCAGCAACATTTGAATTTAATTTTACAAGTGATGCTTCTTTTAATTTGATTTTTTGACCAGAAGCATTTGTCATTTCTGTATTACCAGAAGTTTGTAATTCTTCTGATTTTATATTGTATTTAATTTTGTCGGCTTTAATTGTTTTTGCTTCATCTAAATTCACCCCAATTCCAAAAGAATTAGGTAAATATAAAAATGACAATAAAAAAGCATTTAATTTTTTCATTTCTTTAACAAAAGACCAATTAACCCAAATAATACAGCAAATACACCACAAGCCAACAAAGCAACATCTGTTAAACTTGAAGTCATATTAGACAAAGACATATATGTAGCCATAATGCCAGCCATTGATACCACCGCCATCGCAGGTGCAAAACTTGCACGACGACGCAACAAAGATGTCTTTAATAATATCAAAGTGCAAACCACAGCCAAAATCAAATTTAAGAAAGGATTTATCAATCTGGTGCATAATTCAACCAATGTTAATTTATGTTGTCTGATATTTTTTTGATTTATAACGCTTGTTAATAAATCCATTGTAGAAATACGACGAACCCTAAATGAAGCATCTGTATCATTTTCATTCAAATTCAAATCCATATCAAATTTATCAAAAGTCCCAGTTGTATAACCTTTTTTCCCAGTCATCTGCAAAGAACCATTATCTGTGACAATAGATAAACCATGAATTGTTGCAACCAATTTACCGCGTTCTGCAAAAATCAAAGTTTGGTTATCTTCATCACGCATATCAGATAACATAACCTGATTTAAATCGTGGCCTGAAACTTTATCTACATAAACAACCAAACCATTTGCCATTTTTGTAAAAGCCGATTCCTGTAATTTTAAGTGGGCTAAACCATATCTTAAATTCCATTGGGTGCTGTAAAATTTTTCCTGACTATAAGGAACGACCCATATATTTAATATCAAATGTGCGATGGTTAACAAAGCAGCCAATTTAATCGCAGGTTTTGCAATCTGCCAAGGTGATAACCCAGAAGCCATCATAACCGTTATTTCGTTTTCAGAAATCATTTTATTATAAATGAATATGACTGCGATAAAGGTCACAAAAGGTATAATGATGGATATGATAAAAGGAATCATCAAAGATGTCATAAATACAAAATTTGATAAACTTACCCCGTAAGTTATCAAAAATTTCA
>JAFZIM010000079.1 GCA_017554365.1 Alphaproteobacteria bacterium
CCGTCTGACGACGGGTTGAATCTTTGGTTGGGGCAGCTGGATTCGAACCAACACTAGCGGAGTCAGAGTCCGATGTTCTACCATTAAACTATGCCCCAATGCGACAATCATTATATACTTATTATCTTAAATTTCAATTAAATATTTTATTTATTGTTTTTCTATCTTTCTGCGTGCTTTGAATTGCCCTATTTCAAATCCACCGCCTGATTTCATAACATAATTATACAATTTAGTTATCGCTGACATTTTATCTTTCTGTTTAGCATCAAAGCAACCCATCAATAAATTGGTAAATTTTTTGTCAGGCAATTTATCTGCATGATAACGTTTTGCAAATTCCTTGTTCGTCAAAATCTTTTCTATTTTTGACCAAGACACATGTGGCAAACAATTAAAATTATAATATGCTTCTATTAACATATTAACCAAAGTCCAATATACTAAATCAGTATGAAACCCGTCATTATGTAAAGATTTTAATTCATCGTATTTATCCCATAAATGATATTTTGTAAAATCATTACTATATTTAGAAAAAGGTTTTAATTTTTTCTTTGTATCACGAACTGCCTGTTGGTGCAACTTCTTGATTTCCCCATGTTTATCATACAATATCACACCATAAGCATACATATTTTGGTCTATCAATCTATGTCTTTCAAAGCCAGATTCCATAAATTCTTTGACTTTGTATATCGGGTTAATTGTATATTCCATTAAAAACCCATCAACATAACAATTAGATTTTTCCTGCCAACCCAAATCATTAGAACCAACAATCACAACATCAATATCAGAAAATTTATTTTGATTACCTGTTGAATAACTGCCACAAAGAACAGCACCTTCGAACCAAGGTTTATTTACATATCTTTGCATAAATTTATTTAACGCTTTTTCCCATTTCTGCATATCTTTCCCCTTTTATTAAAATATTTTCAAATTGCCAAAATCGTTGTGTGTTGCGTCATCTATCAAAATTAAATTTTGTTTTGCCACCCATTTTTTTGATAATTCATACGGGACGATTTCATCACGTCCACCGACAAAATGCTTTTGTTTTATATTTGGTAATTTTGTTAAATTCAAAGATTTATCTAATGGTGCGTCATTAAAATATTTTGTCCATTCTTCGTGATCAAGGACGCCTGCTATGGTTATCCAATTTTCAAATTTCAATTTTGGATTTTGTTGAATAACTAATCCTGAAACCAATGCACCACCAGAATACCCAATCAAAGATATTTTTTTATTATGCCCTATTTCTTTCACAACAGATGACATAGAATCTATGACTTTCTGAGAAAATCGCCCATTTGTCCAATCTGATTCAGAACAATTTTTATCCATTATGAATTGGCAAGGTCTGGCGATATAAACCACATTTTCAAATTCATCATTTATCGCCATTTGTCGCATAAAATAGCCATGCGGTGTTGGGTCAGATGTCGGTTGTCCGTATGAATCAAAAGCATGGCCGTCGCCTTCTATATAAATATGAATATCATTATTTTTTGGGTTATTGATTTTTTGCCAAGTGGCTATTTCATAATTTTTCGTCTGAATTGGTTTGAAAGCAAAATCTTCACGCATAACAAAATTGTTATTCGCAACACAGCCCGCCAATAATACAAAAAATAAAATCTTTTTCATTATTTTGCATTATATCATAATCGATTATGGAAAAGAATTTTTTTTATGTTATAATCGGCATCGTCAAACAAAGACAAATATAAAAAAAGGAATAATATTATGAAAATAAAACCATTTGCAGGCGTTCGCCCACCAAAAGAATTAGCAAGCGAAGTTGCTTCCCGTCCTTATGACGTATTGAATTCAGAAGAAGCAAAAGCAGAAGCCGGTGAAAAATCTTTATTGCATATCATCAAACCTGAAATAGATTTTGACCCAATCGCAGATGAACACGAACAAAAAACTTATGACAAAGCCGTAGAAAATTTCAAGAAATGGCAAAATAATGGCTGGTTAGTCCAAGACGATAAAGAAATGTATTATATATACGCACAAACTATGGATGGTCGCACACAATATGGTTTGGTTGCTGCTGCAAATGTCGAAGATTATATGACTGGCAAAATTAAAAAACACGAATTAACACGTAAAGACAAAGAAGACGATCGTATGATTCATGTTCGTATTCAAAATGCTAATTTGGAACCTGTGTTTTTCGCATATCCAGATGTAGCAGAAATGAACGAAATTGTTGAAAACATCGTTAAAAATCAAGAACCTGAATACGACTATGTCGCAGAAGATGGTTTCGGTCATACTTTCTGGAAAATAGATGACGATAAAATCAATAATCGTATAACAGAAATTTTTGCAAAAGTTCCTGCGTTCTATGTTGCAGACGGACATCACAGAACTGCTGCCGCTGCACGTGTTGGGGCTGAAAAACGCGAACAAAACCCAAATCACACAGGCAACGAAGAATATAATTATTTCTTGGCTGTTATATTCCCTGAAAGCCAATTGAAAGTTATTGATTACAACCGCGTCGTCAAAGATTTAAATGGTTTAAGCAAAGAAGAATTTTTGAATAAATTAAATGAATCTTTTGATGTTGTTGAAATGGGTTCTGAAATTTATCATCCAACAAAATTACATAACTTTTCAATGTATATTGATGGTAAATGGTATTCTTTGACAGCCAAAGCCGGCACATATAACGACAACGACCCAATCGGTGTATTGGACGTCACCGTATTATCAAATTTAGTTTTTGATAAAATATTAAACCTTGGTGATTTACGCACATCAAAACGTATAGATTTCGTTGGCGGAATTCGTGGTTTAGGAGAATTGAAAAAACGCGTAGATTCTGGCGAAATGGCAGTTGCATTTGCTTTGTATCCTGTGACAATGCGTCAAATCATAGACATTGCAGATACAGGCAACATTATGCCACCAAAGACAACTTGGTTCGAACCAAAATTACGCAGTGGTTTGGTAATTCATAAATTATCATAAATTTATAAATCACAAAAAAACACCGCCCAAACGGGCGGTGTTTTTTTATTATAATTTTAAATCTTAGAATGGAATTTCATCTTCAATATCACCAACTGGCACTTCTTCGTGAACAGGTGCTGATGTTGATGCAACACTTGCACTTTCACCAGAAGCATCTAATGATTTTGCCCCAGACAAAATAACCATTTGACCAGAATATGGATTCAAAACAACTTCGGTTGTGAATGTGTCTACACCCTGTTGATTTTGCCATTTACGTGTACGCAAGGCACCTTCTAAATACAATTTAGTTCCTTTTTGCAACATACGTTCTGCAACATCAACCAAAGATGGATTAAATATTACAACACGATGCCATTCTGTTTGTTCTTTCATTTCCCCAGATTGTCTGTCTTTCCATCTGTCAGATGTAGCCAATGAAAAACTGACCACTTTTTGACCATTTTGGGTTTGACGAACCTGAGGTTCTTGACCTATATTACCAACCAATATAACTTTATTGATACTTCCTGCCATTTTTACTTCCTTTGTTAGATATGATTATATAATTGCGAAAAAAAATATTAAATACAAGAAAAAAACGCATCAAATTGATGCGTCTTTCTTAATTATTCTTCATCGTCAGAATCTTCTGCTGTGCCATCATCTTCTTCAACAGCATTTAAATCTACTTCCTTTGGAACACCCAAAATATCTTCAATTTTATCGGAAGCACCTTCGACATCCATTTTATGTAAAACTGCAAATTCTTGAGCCATACGTTCCAATGCACGTAAATATAATTGTCTTGCTGAGAAAGTCATTGTATCTGACGCAGAACGTCTTTGCAAATCACGAACAACTTCTGCCAATTTCATAGGGTCGCCAGAATTGATATTTTCTTCGTATTGTGCAGCACGACGCGCCCAAATCATACGTTTAGCACCTGCTTTGCCTTTGGCAGAAGCAATTGCTTCGTCCATTTTTTTGACGCTTGTCACAGGACGCAAACCAGAAAGTTCGGCCCTATCCACTGGAATACGCAAAGTCATGTGATTTCTTTCAAAATCAATGACTATCATTTTTATTTTCTGACCAGCAATTGTCTGTTCTTCTACACGAACCAATTTGCCAACACCCTGAGTTGGGTAAACAACATATTGGCCTGTTTTAAAATCAAGTTTTTTTGTCGGCATATCTTACACACCTTTGCGGTTGCCATTCTCTCTATCACAAGACATTATAGCATAAAAAAACGAAAAAACAAATATTTAGCACAAAATTTATTGCCCAAGTCCAGCAGGCGAAAAACGTCCTATGTTATTAAACAATTCTTCCAACGCATTTAAATCTATGGCTGCTGGAATTTCTGTTTCGCCATCTGCGATTTTTACATCTTTTAAATCTTCGTCATGTAAAACCTTGGTTTTAAGGATTTTTCCACCCTTTACCCAAGCCAAAAGCACCATTTTATTGTCATAAGTTATTGGAAAAGGCCCATGCATATTTTCATCAGCACTATAATAAACCCAAACTTCATCACCATATATAGTGCGGGTTTGAGGGTCGCCTATTTCTTCTTGTAATTGGGCGGTCGTATGAATATTTGCCAATTTAGATTCAAGATTTTCAGGAAAAACATATCCACGATGTTTTGTCTGAAAAGTACAAGCACATAAAACAACAACTAAAATAAATGATAATATTTTTTTCATATATTTAACCTTTTATTTCTTTTTCAATCTGCTTTAGCATTTTTATTTGATATTCTGTTGAATTTAATAATTTATCAGAATTCATACCTATTATTTCTGCCAATTCGTCAAAAAACCATTGTTTACGATATTTTGATACACTGCATAATTCTAAAAACTTTTGTACTGCCAAAAATCTTGATAATTTATATTTTACACGTATGAAATCTACTATGGCACGTATCAATAAATAAGATGACATATATGATGGTTGGAAAGAACAAGTTTTACCAGAAACCCTATCCGAAAAAGCCACAGATTCCAATAATTCATTTGCTGTGTATATTTTTTCCATTGATTTCATAGCAATAAAATGTTCTGGAACACGTTTTTCATATTCAAGCGCATACCATGGAATTAATTCTGCAAAACCTTCCCCGAACATATTGCCAAGAAAACAGAATTTTTGTTGCACCAGATGTGCATATTCATGTATGCGGTTTATATGCTTTGTAATACTTATCTTGCCATCATCTAATAATAAATTTTGGCTTATTCCATAAGCACTATTAAACCCATCCATATCATAAGAAGCAACTGGACGTCCACCCGCTTTTATATTTTTATATGGATAATCTAATAATTCAATAAAACGATTATCTGGAACAATATAAATATAAAATTTCGGTTTTGCGTTTGCAGGATATTTTATATGCAAAGATTTTATTTCCCGAATACATTTTTTATGTTCGGTCAACATAACATCATACACCCCAGCATCAAAATTCTTTGCTATGGCCTTTGACATACGTGCACAAAAATCATTACTGATTATTCGTAATTCAGATTTATTGATATATTCACGTAATGCATCATGCGGTCTCATAAAAATTATCCTTCGCCGTTATCTTTATTTACTTTGACAGCAAAATTTGCAATATGCTGTTTCAATTCTGTTTTGTATAAATTGTTTGACTTTGCCATTTCTACCAATTTATCAAAGTTAGGATTTACAGAACGTGCAGCCGCAAATCTTGTTTCTGATTTCATAAATTCTTCCAATGGGAATGGCGTATCAACATGTGAATCCATCGTCAAAGGATTTTGTCCGTTTGCAATTAAATTTGGATTAAATCTGTATAAAGGCCATGCACCTGTATTTACCAAATTGATTTGATGTTCAACACCATTTTGTAATGCGAACCCATGTGCGATACATGGTGCGTATGCCAATATAATAGATGGGCCATCAAAACTTTCTGCTTCACGGAAAGCACGAATCGCTTGGGCTTGATTTGCGCCAATTGCAATTTGTGCAACATAAGCACCCGACATCATAGCCATCAATCCCAAATCTTTCTTTGCGTGTTCTTTACCACCAATTGCAAATTTCATAGAAGCACCAAATGGTGTAGATTTAGATTGCTGACCGCCTGTATTTGAATAACCTTCTGTATCCAAAACCAAAATATTTACATTTTCACCGCTATGTAAAATATGGTCAACACCACCATAACCAATATCGTATGCCCAACCATCACCACCAACAATCCATACAGATTTATCAACCATCGCATCAAGTAATGATTCAGCATATCTTGCGCGGTCATTATCCATCTTGGACAAAGTTGTTAATAACATACTTTCATTTTCGCGTTGTTTTTCAGTATCTTTTTCAGCGAACATTTGTTCGACATTTTCAATACCTAATTCAAATAACACGCTACGCAAAGCATTCTTTCTTTGGTTCAAAGCGATTCGCATACCCAAACCATATTCTGCATTGTCTTCGAACAAAGAATTTGACCATGCAGGTCCACGTCCATTTTTATCACATGTCCATGGTGTTGTTGGCAAATTACCACCATAAATAGAAGAACATCCAGTTGCATTTGCAACAACCATTTTATCACCAAACAAATGCGACATTAAACGAACA
Organism: Alphaproteobacteria bacterium; assembly: GCA_017554365.1. Classification (GTDB taxonomy): domain Bacteria; phylum Pseudomonadota; class Alphaproteobacteria; order Rs-D84; family Rs-D84; genus Enterousia. Next base: position 6,610 of record JAFZIM010000079.1, read on the forward strand.
TAAGGTGTTTCACCACACCCAGCACATGCACCTGGGAATTCGAAATAATGAGGCAATAATTCAACATGCTTTGGAATATTCAAATTCAATTTTGATTTATCGATATCTTTGATTTTCAAAGATTCATCAAAAGTTTTTTGATTTTTAATTCCTTCTATCATTGGTATCAAAGACAAAGCACCAACAGGACAATTTTTCATACACAAACCACAGCCAGTACAATCAGCAGGTGAAATATTTAATGTGTAATATAAACCACTTCCTAATTCAGGTGTTTTCATCGGTACAACAACAATACCTTTGGATTGTGCTTTTTCCATTTCTTCCTGATTCATAACTTTGATACGAATCGCACCATGTGGACAAAGCATAGAACATTTACCACATTGAATACATTTACTTAAATCACATGTAGCAACACGTGTAGCCAGCGCACGTTTTTCATACTTAGATGTTCCAACAGGATATTGCCCTGCTCCAAAATTTCCATCTACTTTGAATCTTGATACAGGTATTTCATCACCACGACCTGCTGCCATTTCACCCAATGTTCCAGCAATTTCAGCCGGTGTATCCAATGTCATAGCAGGTATAAAATCAGGTGCTAATTCAGATACGGATGATGGCAAATTATATTTTTTCAAATAAGATTCTGCCCTATCTACTGCATTCCAGTTTGCCTGAACAACTTCCATTCCTTTCTTTTTATAAGTTTTTTCAATAGCAACCTTTGCCGCGTCTTTTGC
>JAFZIM010000080.1 GCA_017554365.1 Alphaproteobacteria bacterium
ACTTCATTTGCTTTGTCATCGACATTGACGCCCAAATTAAATTCAGATATCACAAACGCAGAATTTTCATAAATTTGGGAAGTTATTTTTTTCACCCCTGCCACTTCGGATACGGCATTTTCTGCTTTCTTGACAACCTGGGTTTCCATCTCAGAACTGGATGCACCTGGATAAACAAATGTCACCGTCACATATGGAAAATCCACAGACGGTGTTCGTTCTATATTCATTTTTGGGAATGATACGACACCCAATATCACGAAAAATAAAACAAACATGATTGTTGTGACAGGTCTTTTGATAAAGAATATTAACATTTTGTTTTCCTTTTGATTCGTCTTTGTGATTTACTTTACAATCTTGATTTTTTGGCCGTCTTTGACATTTGATAAAATAATCAAATCGCCGTTATTGACACCAGAATCAACCAAAACATTTTGATAATCACGTCCAATTATCGAAACATTACGTATCTGCGCAACACCACTCTCTGCAACGTATACAGCGTTTTCATGAATTGCCGATATAGGGATATAAAATCCGTTTTGTTGATTTTGTGCATATTTTAATCCGTCACTACATTGTGATGTTTTTATTACATACATTCCCGAATCTAAATCGATATTGCGTGACACAGAAACGATTTTGCAATCACCTAAACTTTGCCCAGATTTGAACATTGCAACACGCGCCCCTGATACATACGCACGATTATTTTTTACTGTGATTGGTTCATATAAAATTCCATCTATTTGATTAGCGGTTAAAACCCGCACAGGTGTTCCATTTTTCAAATCATTGCGTGCGATGTTAAAAACTTCTGTGTTGCCTTCGCTGAACACAGTATAAAACCGATACGAAAACGCGCCAACCGCAAGAACCGCTAATATTAAATATATGATATTTTTCGATTTACGGGTTTTCAATTTCTTAACGATATTTTCGATACTTTCACGACTAATCATTTTGTTCCCCTAATTTTTTCACAGATTCTTTTGACATCAAAATTTTATATTTAGCGTTTAATACCGCCATGTCTGTTTGATATAAAGCACTCGACACATCAGACAATTCAATCGCAGATGTTTGACCCGCTGCAAAACGATTTACAGATACATCGTATGCTTTTTGCGCCAAATCATGTGCGTTGTTTAATTTGCTAAGGTCATCACAAAGATGTTTATATTGATCAACCGCAGTATTATATTCTTGGGTTTTTAATTTTCTGGATTTATCCAGATCCTGGCGTGAATTTTCTGCATTCATCGCTTCTATTGTTGCGTTTGCAGAATGCAAACCGCCATTGAATAACGGAATCTGAAGGCCCAAACCAACATACGCAGATTGCGAACCTTCTTTGGCAAACAAATTACCGGCATCTGTTCCCAAAGCATAGTAAGAATATGACCCAACCGCAGCCAACGATGGATATGCACCCGCGCGCTTTGATTTTGCGTTTGATTCATACATTTTGATTTGCTTTTCATAAATATCCCATTCGGGGTTTGATTTCAATTCACCTGCGTTTAATGGTTCAAATTTATCTGGGAAATTATCAGTCAGTACCACCGGTTCATTTTCATCGATACCCGCCATAATTTTTAACATTCTGTATGCTGTATCACGATTAAACTGTGCATCTGATAAAACGACTTCTTTGGTTGCAATATCAGATTCTATTTTAATCAAATTACTGCGATTTGCACGGCCTGCCGCGGTCAATTTCTTTTTCGCAGCACGTGCATTATTCAAATTTTTCTGGCTGGCCACGACAATTTCGTCTGTCATTTTCGCCGTCCAATAAAGATTCGCCGCAGCATATTTCACTTCGCGTAATGTCAAATCTTGGGCAGATTTAGATATATCAATCGCATCGTGCACCGCATCAACCGCATGACCTATTTTGCCAAATGTATAAATAGGTTGTGTAATTGTCACACCAGCCGAAAAAATATTATCAGGCACCGAATTTATCGGCAAAACACTACCCAACAATGCACCAATATCAGACGGTATTTTAATACCTTCGGATGCGAAAGGACGCGCAGGGTCAACTAAATTCATATATGAAACAGTCCCATCAATCGCCATCCAACGATTTGCGTTAACGGCCTTTAATTGCGCTTTGGCTTTTTTGACGTTTGCGTCGGCCTTTTTCAAATCATTTGATTCAGCAACGATTTTATCCACCGCCGTTTCAAACGACAAATCCATTGCGTTCGCATACGGCACAACCACAAACAAAGATAAAAAACACAATAAAATTTTACGCATTTAACAACTCCATCTTTTTCAAAATTCTGTTCATAACACGCACAGTTTCTGCCAGGGCATCTTCATCTTCGGCCGGTAAAACCTTGCATAATTTTTCAAGTGCGCCCATAAAACGATCTATCAATTTTTCCGCCAGGTTTTTTCCTGTCCGTGTCACTTCGTACCAGGTATCACGATGGTCGGCCGGATCAATAGAACGCACAACCAATTTGTCCTGTTCCAATTTGCGAAAAATACTACATAAATTCGCAGTGGAAATAGTTTCGCGATTGGCAAAATCTTTTAATTTAATTTTTCCTGCCAAATACAAACGCACCAACACAGACATTTGTTGACGCGAATATTTGGAAAATTCTTCGAATAATGGGTTTAAGCGACTGGACAAACGGCCCATAATGCGCATATTTTCAGCCATTAAATGCGTCACTTCGTCATGCGTCATAATTACCCCCTTTTTGGTTTAATTGTTTAAAAAATAAATTATTAAAATTTTTAATGATTATATGTATTACGCAAAAAAAGTCAAGGCCTATTTTGTGGAAAAAAGTATAATTTTTTATAAAAAATGCATATGCCCTATTTTTTTATTGAAAAAAACAAAAAGGAATATATAATTACGCTATCCATTGGAGCGTCGTCTAATGGTAGGACAAGAGATTTTGGTTCTCTTTATCATGGTTCGAATCCGTGCGCTCCAACCAATATTCAAACGCGCCCTTGTGGCGCATTTTAATATTGGTTTGTCGCGCCCGTTTGATTTGAAGCATCGTCCGCCTTTGGCGAGACAGGTTCGACTATGAGTAATCGAAAACAAGCCTTGCGCAGTTTGAGCGCTAACGAATGCGGCGCAGTGTCGGCATAGCCGACCGAGCCAATCCGTGCGCAATTTCAAGAATTCGAAAGTTTATTCTTGAAATTTTATGTCATTATCCACACTTTCGAACTTGTAAAAGGTTAGAATTGCAACAATATTCTACCCCGCTTGATATTTTTGTTCAATGCGAAGTCACGGCGTAGCAAAGCGAAGACGGATGGTTGGGGTATGCGGGCGAAAACATATAAAGACAGCAAAGAGATTTATTGTTGATTGTATTGAAATATATTAGTATAACTAATGTTGTTAATAAAGGATACGAAATGAAAAAGTTATTGTTGTTTCCTATTTTATTGTCTTTGTATGCGTGTATTGACAGTCAGTCTGTAAATATAAATAACGAAAATGTTTTTGATTATATTCAAGTAACAAAAGGAAGCTTTATATACGGAGATGAATTTTTCCAATCAGCAACAAAAAAATCATTAGGGAAATGCTTGTCTAACTTTTCTTCATGTACTTCTGATCAACTTGCGTTAGGCGATCAAATTAAGGCCCAAATTTACAACATTCATTTAACAGGTAATAACATGACTGTTACAGATCATACGGACAAATTATTAATTGCTGCTGCTATGGTTGCATCACAAGAAGGTTATAAATTTATCACACCTATGTACTCTTCTTGGGTAGACTCATATTCTGAACAACCTAAAAGCTATACAGATTGTTCTGCTATATACGGTTCTGTTTTTTGTATAACATCAAGTTATAAAAATGCAAAACATTGGGAAGATTATGGTATAACAGTTATCGCTTATAACGATTATGAAGATATAAAAAAAGGGGTTTTATATATAGATGAGAGTTTAGGAAACCGTGTTTTACCTATTTTCGCTCTTTATACAGAAGAAGGACATGAAACCGACTCGTTACATATTTATAAAAACGCTTGGAAAACAAAGTATGATGTGTCAGATATTATAAAAGGTGAACAGATTGAGATAAAAACATTCGAAATCAAAAACGAACAAGGAAAAGCTCATATGTCTGTAGCAGAAAAATATAAACAATAACATGTTATATTAACTCGCGTTTCGCCCACACACCACAACCATAGTTAACGAAATGCCTTTCGGGGCATTTTTTGTTTGGAATACACGGCTTTGGCGAGTTCGAAAGTCAAATTTAGAAAAATTATCTTTTTATTGACACTTTCGAACTACTAATAAATCACGAAAAACATTCGAACTAAGCAAAACACTACAAAACCAACAATAATCTACCCCGCTTGATATTATCGTTCAATGCGAAGTCACGGCGTAGCAAAGCGAAGACGGATGGTTGTGGTGCATAAGCAAAATCAAAAAGCCCCCAATCTATTTGATGGCGACATCCTAATTATTTGATTTTTTCATTAAATTCTCTTACTTTTCTTTGCCACTCTGCCGATTTTTGAATCTCTTGTTCAAACTCTTTTATTCCCCCGACTGTTCTGGCGTTATTTAACGAGCAATCTTCAAAATAAATTCCACAAACTTCTTGTTTTTTTGAATTAAACAGGTACTGAACAAAATGCGCCGTTGACAATCTAAGCAAAATCGAAGAATCAAACTTACTACTCAATTCACCTTTTTCAAAGGGTGTAAAAAAACTATTTCTTACTGATTTTTCACTTTTATATAAACCGCTTTTGTTCAATATGTCAAATACCTGTCTATCAAACTTATGCCGAAAAGAAATTTGTTTAGGCAACGCACAAATTTCTAAATATGCGTTCAAAACAGGAGCACCACCAGTGATATTATAAACAGATGTGATTTTCTTTTCTTCATGGGGGACAATTAAATAACCATCAACACAAAACGGCTCGTAAGAAATTGTTTTTTGCATTTACATATCCTTTAAAAACAAAATCTCTCACGCTCCCAATTTATATCTATATTATTAGCAACAATTAGTATAAAAAGCAATAAAAAACATTTTATCTCAACCCGCGTTTCGACTATAAAACACACGCGTTTTAATAACTGCGGCCGGGGTGCTGTAATGGTGGCAAAGGTTGAAATTTCAACAACCCCGCATTTTTATTTAATATCTGTTGAAATCCATTGCCAATATACGTTGCCACTGTATCATCTGAATCATTTAAGGTTGGACACATCCATTTTTTGCCGCCGTTTGGCATTTCTTGTATAAATTTTCCTTTCACATAATGATTATATGTCGCCAATAACACCTTAAACAAATCATCTGGATTTGCAACCTGTTGATTCTGTAAAAACAAAGTCATCCCAAAATAAGACCCGGATCTTCCAGTATAACTTACAAAAGGTTTACCGGGTTCTTCGTAAAACAGCAAACTATATGCCATGCGATTATCAGGCAAACGTTTTATATCGCTTCTTATTCCTGTTGCAGGGATATAATACCCGCCACAAATTCTGTTTGCGTTTTCATCACATTTTGAAACTTCCTGTCCATCTACGACACCATGAACAACCAACTCTGTCATTGATATACACCTTTTATATTTCAAATGAAATTATACCACCAACCATTTACAACAACAAATCGTATTTTTATCTGGTTGCGCTTCTATATTTTCTGATTTCAGAATAAACCGAACCCTGTGATATACCCGCCAATGAAATGCGCGTCGTAGAAACAACGTTTTTCAAATTTTTGATTTCATCAATTGTAAAATATTTCATATCTGCGCATTTGTCACCTTCGCAATTACGAATTTGACCAGAAAATTTAGATACTTCGAAAAAGAAATCAAAACCTTCTGTGCGACTGGCCAGATTGCTAATAACATGCACGCATTTTATATCTTTTGGTGCAATATCTATACCCATTTCTTCTTTGGCTTCACGAATAGCGGCATCTTGGGCGGTTTCGCCTTGTTCTATATGCCCGGCAGGCAACACCCACCATCCACCATCATAATTAAAGAACCCATCATTACGAAAAAACAACAACACCTTGTTATCTTGTTTGATAACAAGATTGATAACACCCTTAAACATCGCACGTTCTGCCATTTGTCGCCCCTTGTTGTAACATTATTAACTATAATCCCATTATTCCGTTTTTCAACAAAAAAACATACATTTTTTATCCGCTGATAACAATTCATAATATCTTGAAACCAAGGACACAAAAATATATGAAAATTACATAAAAAAACTAGCGAATATTAACATATGTTCGCCAAACACTATTCTTTGGAATGTAAAAGTTTTTGACGCTTTATTAGAATCTATTAAAAAGATGGTTATAATCCAACAAAATCTGTTATTTGTGTCACCGATGATAACGTGTTAATCGACGGACAGCATAGAGCATGTTGTTTGCTATACCTGTACGGTGAAAATTATGATATTAATGTTATTAAAGTTTCACGATAAATAAAACGCTGTTACCACCATATTTTTATTGAAAAACAAAATTTTTACACCACAATATATACAATATTATGTAACAAAAGGACAAAAAATATGTTAAATATTTGTAGCAAAAAAGAAAAAACAGATAATTTATATAAACTGGTTAACGAATACGAAATCCAACAAAAACAAAATTCTGAAAAACGCTCTATGGCCAGACAGAAAGTTTGTATCAGCATGGAAGAATTAGCTTTGGAAAGATTGTCAAATATGAACGCACAATATGAACGTAAGGCCGAAGGTTGGTCAATGTGGTCTCCGAATGACGTTTGGCGCAAATTGTTAGAATATACCTGGCAATATTATGATAATATGGAAGCAGAATTGATTGGCAAGTATGCGGCCATGTACAACGAAATAAATATCGTTGATTGTCCTGTTGTGAAACCGTTACCACATATTACAGATGTAATGAAACCCGTGCCACGTTATGTGCATACGAAAGATTTTTTTGATAGATACGTTAACACCTATCCAGCGCTTGAACATTAAATTAAAAAATCGCACATGGGTGCGATTTTTCAATTGATAAAGTTTATTTAAGCATCTTGTTAAATTTTATTGACAATTTGTGTTTTTGTGTTATTTTTATAACAAAAATAGTAACCAAAGGGGTTAAACATGTTAAAAAATATACCTGGGGCGAAAATTTTTGATGCTGAAAATATGCCATCTTGGGTGGCTGATCTTTATGCAGTATCAATTAATATGATGTTTGCGCATTTGCGTGGGGCAAAAACCAAATAAATTCGATAAAATGTTCGAACCTTATAAAGATTATTTTCTAGAAAACACACACGTTCCCGTATTGGCCCGTCAAACCAATGGGGAATATGTCGCCAAAGATTGCTATCTGGTGGAATTTGCTGTTAAACCGGACCTTGAAACACGTCAAAAAATTTGCATGGTTTGTGAACCTTTTGATTTCATAGACAGTGTGCAATACGAAATAGTCAGATTAAAATATTTTTCTGAACCTGTGACACCACGGTTATTTATACTGGCCGCCCCTGCCGCCATTGAACATGATTTTTTTGTTATGGATGATTTATTAGCAATGGCATTTTGCATAGATTCGGAAAAATATACCACATTAAAATTATTCGAAGTAAACTATAAATTCCGACACAAATATATCGGCACAAAAAAATACGCCGACGTCGGAACCAGCGCAATAAACGCATTAAAACAGATATATAAAAAATCTGAAATTCGCGGAAAAAGTGTTATGGATGCACTATATTTTTGGCAAAAAAACGGTTTTACAGACATGGACAACCGGCCACTTTATTTGCATTGGCGCCAAAGATAATTTTATTGCAAATCTTGCACATGTTGTGTATTCTGGTATTGAAAAAGGAGCCAACAATGTATAAAAAGATAGCAGAATATAGTTATTGTGATATTTATAAACATATTTCCCGGAACGTTTATATATCGGCATTTGACGGTGAAAAAATTGCCAAAGGTAAATTGGACACGGTCAAGCAAGCCGCTATAAATTACCTCAAAGAAGCAATGTGCCCCAAAAGTTTATAAAGAATTTTTTGGTCCCATCGTCTAGCGGTCAGGACATCAGATTCTCATTCTGACGACATGGGTTCGATTCCCATTGGGACTGCCACGAAAATTTGTTAGCCCGCACGACAAGGTGCGGGCTTAAAAATTTTCAGTGCCGCGGCGGAACGAAGTGGAGACGGGCTATATCAATTTATTTCAACGCAATTAAGCACCAGCGCAGGCGGATGCCAAATATGATTTTCCTTTGTTTTTCCAACACTTGCACAAGTTCGAAAATATCATGTTAAAAATCATACCAATTTTGTAAATTTTCGAACTTTTAAAAGAAAAGGTTAAAAATCTAACCTTTTTCTTGGTTCGGATTTATTGATTTATTTTTCCAGCAAATATTCATGGTGCCGTTCGTTGTCAATTATTACTGCTTATGATATAATTAAAATCAAAGATAAATTAAAAGGACAAGTGATGCAAATCATTAAATATTATCAATCACAAAATCAAGAACACTGGAAAAACGAGATAGGCAAAGGTGATTGGTCTGCAGCAAAATTGTTATATTCATGGTTAAACACCAATAAATTAAAACAAATATGCGGACAATCAACAGAGATTTTTCTACTTACAGATGGCGATAATTTGGTTTCTTTTGCCATATTAGCGGAACAAGATGAAATCGATGCACCAGAATTATCCCCATGGATTGGTTTTGCGTATACTTTTCCAAAATATCGTGGTAATAATAACATTGGCAAATTGATAAATCACATTTGTGACACATTAAAATCTGATAACATCGAAAAAGTGTTTATATCTACCGAAGAAATAGGTTTATATGAAAAATACGGTTTTGTGTTCTGGAAAATTATGAATAACCGAGACGGCAACCCAACCAGAGTTTATATAAAAAA
>JAFZIM010000009.1 GCA_017554365.1 Alphaproteobacteria bacterium
CCGATTGCCTTTACAATGGTGATAAATGATTACTATTTCTTTAATGCTTCGACACACAATTTAGTTTCGCCACGTGTTGGTTTCCCGAACATTACAAGTGCAACACCATTAAACACAAAAACAGGTTTGTTGGAAATCGATGTTACTGATAATCATGATAACAAGCGCAAAAAGGTTGTAAATCCAATAATTCAGACCTTTACGCCGAATTTAGATTCTGTTACTTTTTATCAGCCGATATACAAAGATTTTATTCGCGAACCGGATTTCCCAATCGATGAATATATGGCGCAACATAGTTATGATACAGGCAATGGGCTTGGTGGTGTATTTGTGCAAAAAGGTTTCGCGCAAAAGGCAAAATATTTATCGCAAAATGAAAAAGTCAGTACAAAATTGAATCCAATTGCGATGCCAAATCTGGAATCTGATGTGCTGAAATTACAAAACGCAATTCAAAGCAAAAGTATTATTTCCAGTTTTGATGCCAATATTGGTATGCAAATGAATCGAATAGCACTGAAATCTATGCAATCTCAAAAATAAAAACCGCCAAAACGGCGTTTTTTATTTTATTTTATAAAAAAAAACTTATAATTACGTTACACAAAATAAAAAATATTTGTTTTGTGAAAAAAAGGGTAAAAGAAATGAATAAAAACACAACAAAACTTTTATTGGGAACAAGCCTGTTTTCTTTGATGTGTTTGATGGCATCTTGTGGTAAATCACAATCTTCTGAATCACAAGATTATCATAATACAGAACAGGTCCGCAGATACAAAAATAAATGTGCAGATTCAATACGCACCGCACGTGGCTATGACAGTATATATGCGAAATATAATCAATTGGCTGCATATCCAATATATCGTAAAATAGATTCTTTGGAATGGACGGCATCTTTGGGCAACGCCATAGAAAAATCTGTCAAAAATTCTGCGCGGAAAATTATCAATAAATTTTTTGCTGATTTAGGAAGCCTTTTGGGCAGATATGAAATATCTTTGTCTGATTATACCTGTGGGGAAGACGAAGATTATTTTTATTTCAACACAAATACGAACGCTGTTTGTAAAAATGATTTGATTTTTACTGGCATTAATTTGTACCCAGAAAACCAACCAGACGATGAAGCCCCCAATCTGTGTGGTATAACAAATGAATTTAATCCGTTAATTGATATTGTCCAAGAAATTGTTGATAAGTCATCTTATGACAAAACGCGCAAAGATGAAATAATGAACCATGTTCACAACCTTGTCGAAAAAACAAAAGATAAATTAATTGCCAGCAGAAAATCGGCAGAACAACAATATGCTGATTATTATCTAAAAAAAGACAACAAGGACGACATCGCAGTAGAAGAGTGTGGCGAAGGAGATAGGACTGCGGGTTATGGCAATTTTCAATGGAACAGCAGAGGTTGTGTGAAAAAAGTTTTACATACGCAAGTATATGATTCCAAATTACCAGTTGCTTTCTTTGGCGATAAGGACGCTGAATACAAATTGATTTCATTGGGTAACGATAAATGGCAGGTCCAAAAGAAAACCGCATCAGGCAAAATTGAAAAAACTGCCGTATTTACAGACAAAGGGCATATTGAAGGCTGGTTATGTTTTGATGATATTGATGCCAAAAACGAAAACTGTTTTTCATATGAACCGGGTGAAAATATGGGAGTCCATGTTTTTTACAGTGAATACAAAATCATAAAAAGGGCAAAGAAAAAATGGGTGCCAAATAAAGATATTACGCGTCAGATTAATTCTTTGACTAAACAAATGGAAAAGGTACAGGCGCAAAGCGACGAATTGTATGACCGTTTGGAAACCATTCGTAATTATGCAGATTCAGTTGCGACAGTGAAGGCATCTCAAAGATTTAGGTCGCGTTAATATCAAAAACAAAAACCGCCAAAACGGCGGTTTTTAATTCTGGTGCCAGTTGTCGGACTTGAACCAACGACCCTCTGATTACAAATCAGATGCTCTACCAACTGAGCTAAACTGGCAAGCGAAACATATAATATAGGCAAATAACCTTTTTTGCAAGTAAAAAATAGGGCAATGTTAAAAATCGCGCAACGATGCTTGACAATTCTTGATTTTGTATTATAATATACTTAACAAGAAACAAGGAGCAAAAATATGTTTATTATTTTCAATAAAGAATACAGAAAATTTGAATCTATAATGTCTGAATTGATAAGCAAGATGAAGAAATCGGCAAAGATTGATAAAAAATACGAAGGAAACGCAGAAGTCTATAAATTGGATACAGTTGATATTGTATGTGGAATAGGCGTTCGCAGTTTGATAGTAAGAGATAAAACTGGTGCAGAAATTATAGCTCTTGATTGCCACTATTCCGGATATAAAGAACTGCAACGCGCAAAAAGTGTTTTGTTCGGAAATTTTCTTGAAAAAGTACGCAATATATACCACAAAAGAATAGAAAAGGCAGATAAATTGAAAAAAGCCACAGAAGCGGCAAAAATAAAAGAAGAAACAGAACAAAGGATTGATACCGCACGCGCCCACAAAGAAAAATTATTAAATGATGCATTGGCAAAACTGCGTGGATTATAAATCAATTAAAACGGGCAAAACGCCCGTTTTTTTTTAATATTGAAATCGGAAAAATCGTTGCTACAATAATTGGCATGAAAAAATTACCAGAACTTTTAGCGCCAGGTGGCACTTTGGATGCGTTCAAGACCGCGATTTTATATGGTGCAGACGCGATTTATGCCGGATTGCCAGGGTTTTCTATGCGGGCGCGCGCAAAAATCACTGTGGATGAGGTGAAGCAGGGTATAGATTTTGCTCACGAACACGGTAAAAAAGTTTATCTGGCGTTTAATTTATTCGCTCATGACCGCGATTATGAAAATATGGGTCGGGTCAGTGAAGTCTTGAATTATCTTCGCCCTGACGCGCTGATTATATCAGTTGCAGGTGTTTTAATGTGGGTGCGCGAACATCA
>JAFZIM010000081.1 GCA_017554365.1 Alphaproteobacteria bacterium
CAGCCACAGCATTATTTATAATACTAAACAATATCCCTATAAATAGAAATTTTCTGTATTTCATAAAATATTTACCATTAATTAAAATGCGTATTTTAATCCGATATGCAATCCATAAGAACGCCATACTGCTTTCTTCAAAGATTCATCAACATGTTCTGTATAAGCAGGTTGGGTTTGGACTATGAAATTACCAGGGTTTAATTCATCTTCAACATAAATAGTTGTTTCTGCAACATATAATTCGCCAGGTATTTTGCCAATCTGATAATAATTTGTATCAGCCATAATTGATATTTGCATACGATCTGATAATTGATATGTGTATTCCATTTCTGCAGAATATGCAAAAGAACCATTTGTCCCTTCGTCAAGGAAACTTGGGTTTTGTTGCCAATCATCACGATTAGGCCATGTTCCTTCTGATGAATATTTTGGCATGCTGACTTGAACATAAAAACGTAATTTATCAGCCAAAGTCATCTGCTTTTCTAATTCAAGACCAAGATAAAATCCAGACCATGTTGTGTTGTAAATATGTGTCACACCATTAACAACAACCATTCCATCACCACCAATTACGATACAATCGCCTTCTGCAACACCCCAAGGTAAATCGCCGTATGAAGAATTCCAATCTGTTGTTGTTAAATAATCACCAATCAAGAATATACCACTGCCACTTGAAGAAGCAGGAACAACCTTTACATCTTCTGGACTCATACAAATTTGATACAAACCTGAATCATCTTCAACATAAGTATCTTGGGAAACAGCATAATAATTTCCGTCTACATCACCAAATACATAATCGCCGGAACTTGTCATCAAAGGCAGATATACGCCAGGGTTAGGGTATATATGGTTGCTCATTTTCATATTATGTTTGAAAATTTCATAACCAATTTGTGGGGTTATTTTCCAGCCACCTAAATCCCAAATGTGATGTGCACCGATACCAAATCTTAAACGATTTAAAGTACCTGTTTGATCGCCCATAGATATTGTGAAAATACCATCTGCTGGATATGCATAATCATAAGGTTCAAGGTCATAGTCCATTGAAAGACCGCCACCTTCTAATTCACCATAAGAATAATTAGCGTATGTCAACAAATCAAAACCATGGATATCGAATACATGGCTGACACCAACACCTATTTCATTAAACAGCATATCGTCCCATTCCAAAATAGAATTAACACCTGTTTTAAATTCAAAATCAGCGAAACGACGTACGTATTTTGCGTATACAGATGTGTTAAATTCTTTTCCTTTTGCAACGCCATTTGTTGTCATTGCGCCACGACTTGGTTTTGGAACCAATCTTGGAACCTGATAAGAATAACTTTCAGAAGAAACTATTTGTTTTTTGCCTGTATTACCGACATACGGCTTATACCCCATATTTTGATAACGGGTATATGCGCTACGATTGGCATATTGTCTGTTGGCATAATCATTAGAGTAATATGCAGGAACACCCTCGTTAGAAGCAAAAGATGCTAACGGGGCCACCAAACCGCACAAAAAAGCAATTAGATTCTTTCTCATATCCCTTTTCGTATGTTGTATTATATCATAAAAAACGATTGAAAAAAAGCATTAGTTTATATTGAATTTTATTTTTCTTAATATAAGATATTTTGTATGAATTGTCCGCATAATCTTTATATACATGTCCCGTTTTGTATGTCAAAATGCCAATATTGTGCATTTTTTTCGGTTGCTTGTAATAATCCTGATTGGAAAAAATATGCAGATAATATTTGTTCTGAATTAAAATTTTGGTCTGATAAATTAGGAAAAATTAAAATTCCAACGATATTTTTTGGTGGTGGCACACCATCTTTGATGCCGGTTGAAACACTAGAACAGATTTTGAAATGTATTTATGACAATTTTGATGTGGATAAAGATTGTGAAATTACATTGGAATCTAACCCAAAAACTTTGGATAAAACAAAATTGTCTGAATTTGTATCTTTGGGAATGAACAGATTGTCTGTGGGGGTTCAATCTTTGAATGATGAAGAATTGAAATTTCTTGGCCGTATTCATAATGTCAAAGATGCAATTGATTTGATACAAAACGCCCAAAATATGAATCTAAGGGTTTCTGCCGATTTTATTTATGGATTGCCAAATCAAGACGAAAATTCAGTTATAAATTTATGCCAAAATATTAATAAAATAGGACTCGAACATGTTTCTATGTACGAATTAACTATTGAAAAAAATACACCTTTTAGGCGGCAGAATTTAAAAATGCCAAATAATGAAACAATGGCTAAAATGTATAATGCAATTCCTGAATATTTAAATTTACCAAGATATGAAGTTTCAAATTATGCAAAACCTGGTCAAGAATGTCGGCATAATCAAAATATTTGGCATGGTGGTGCATATATTGGTATTGGTCGTGGTGGTGCAGGTCGTGTGTTTATGAATGATAAATGGTACGAACAAATGGGAAATAACGAAAAATTTGATGAAATATCAAATGAAATTCGTGCTGTTGAAAAAATTATTACTGGTCTAAGAACTATTTTAGGTGTAAGGTTAGACGAAGATATAAAAAATCAAATTAATTTTGATTGGGTAAAAAATCATAGTGATTTGGTTGTTGTATCTGATGAATATCTAAAAACAACGAAAAAAGGAATGTTGTTCTTAGATGATATAATGGTGGATGTAATAAAATGAAAAATAAAATTTTAAATATATTTGGAATAATCGCTGTATTAATCGCAGGTATCGTTTCAAATTTTTTATTAAAGGGGAAAGAAATGCAAATAGGAATTAAATCAGAAAATATGATGTTGTCAGCAAAACCTGGCGATGATTTTTACGATTATGCCACAGGTGGTTGGCGTAAAAATAATCCAATTCCTGATGATTATACACGTTGGACTTCTTTTCACATGCTTGATGCGTTAAATTTGGAACGTGTTCGTGAAATCGCAGAACAAGATAATGGAAAAATTGGAACTTTATATAAAATCGCGATGGATTCTGAAAAATTAAATAAAGAAAACACATCACCAGTAGAATCTTATTTAAAAGAAATAGATAACATTAAAAACAAAAAAGATTTAGCAAAATATCTTGGTAAAATGCACACTTTTTCTTCTGCATTTTGGGGTGATGGTGTTTTGTTAGATGATAAAGACAGCGAACATTATATCTTTGTTATCGGTCAGGGTGGTATTGGTCTATCTCGTGATTACTTTTTTGATAAAGATGAAAAATCAAAAGAAGTCAGAACAAAATATAAAAAATATATGAAAGATATTATGAATAATTTTGGTATCAAAGCAGATGTAAAAAAATTATATGCTTTTGAAGAACGTATGGCTAAATCTTTTTATGAAAAAGAAAAATTACGCGACCCATTAATTAATTATCATAAAAAATCTTATGATGAATTGAAAAAAGATATGCCTGCATTTGATTGGGATTTGTTTTTCGAAGCCCGTGGGGTTAAACCTGAATTTGTTAATATTGAACAAATAGAACCAATTGCTGAATCTATTGCAATTATGAATGATACTGAATTGGAATTAATCAAAACATATTTGAAATATAGAATTGTAAATTCTGCAACAGGGTTATTAGATGATAAAACATACGATATAGCATTTGATTTTTATAATCGTGTTTTATCAGGTCAAAAAGAACAAAAACCACGTTGGAAAAGGTCTGTTGATATCTTAGATGGTTCATTGGGTGAAGAAATAGGTCAATTATATGTAAAAAAATATTTTTCTGAATCTGCAAAAAAACGTATGACAGAATTAGTGGAAAATTTAAGACGTGCTTATGAAATCCGTATCAATAATTTAGATTGGATGAGTGATGAAACCAAAAAACAGGCCTTGGCTAAATTAAAATCTTTCAAAGCAAAAATAGGTTATCCAAACAAATGGCGTGATTATTCAAATTTAGAAATTAAAAATGATTCTTTGTTTGAAAATATGATGCGTGTTGCTGCATTTGAAGACGCATTTTGGTTAGAAAAAGTAGGCAAGAAAAAAGACCCTGAAATTTGGTATATGAATGCACACGAAATAAATGCATATTATGATCCATCTACAAATGAAATTTGTTTTCCTGCTGGAATATTACAAAATCCTTTCTTTGATATGAATGCAGATGATGCGTTTAATTACGGGGCTATTGGTTCTGTCATAGGACATGAAATGACACATGGTTTTGATGATAGTGGTCGTCATTTTGATAAAGATGGAAATATGAATGAATGGTGGACCAAAGAAGACGCAAAACATTTTGAAGTGCATGCTAATATTATGAAAGATTATTTTAATAATATTATTGTTGCACCAAATGTTCATGCAAATGGTGAATTTACATTGGGTGAAAATTTGGCTGATTATGGTGGGGTTACAATTTCTTATACTGCATATAAGAATTTTGGTAAAAAATCAGAAGACGCGTCTGGGTTTACAGCAGACCAAAGATTCTTTTTGGCTTTTGCAATGACAGAAGCAGGCAATATCAGAGATGACGAATTAATTCGGTTAACAAAAACAAATGAACATTCTTTATCTCGTTGGCGTGTTAATGGTATTTTGCCACATGTTAATGCTTGGTATGAAGTTTTCAATATCACACCAAATGACAAGATGTATATAGAACCTGAAAAAAGAGTAAATTTATGGTAAAAAATAACCGCCGTTTTGGCGGTTGTTTTTATTTACCTGAAACAATTTTTCTAAATTCTGTACTTGGGTGAAAACTCGCAACACGACGTGCTGATATAACAGCAGGAACACCTGTTTTTGGATTGCGTCCGATACGTGCAGATTTAGATAATATTTTAAATGTTCCAAAACCAGAAATTTTAACATCCTCGCCATGAATCAAAGATTGTTCTATTTCGTCAAAAATAATATCAATCATCTTATAAGAATCTGCGCTGGTTAATCCAAAACGATTTCTTAAAGTATTTGCCAAATCTATACGTGTTATTGTTGCCATTGTTTTACACCTATCTCTTTTAATTGCACTTATTATACAAGGCCTTTGAAATAATGCAAATACAAAAGTTGATTTATTTTTTTAAAGGTGTAGAATCTAAAACCGATATGTCCTCATAGTTCAATTGGATAGAACAAATCCCTCCTAAGGATTAGATGCAGATTCGAGTTCTGCTGGGGACGCCAGAAAAAATAGGGGATTTATATGAAAAATAAGGCCGTAAAGTTAGGTTTAATTGCGTCATTGTTGCCACATTTGTTTTGTTGTGTTTTACCAATAGTTTTATCAGTAGCAAGTTTGTTTGCACCTGAAATAGCACATTCTAAATTCGTTCCTGAATGGATTGAACCATGGTTATTTGTATTTTCTGCTTTGATGTTGTGTTTATCATGGGTTTTGGTTTTACAAGAATGTCCTTGTGCTGAATGTGGTGAAGAAAAATCTCATAAAAAACAGAAAATAATATTAAGTGTAATAACAACATTATTTGTTATAAGTGTTGTTTTGCATTTGTTTTCACATGTTCATTAATTTTATTTTAAAATAAATTCTTCTGATTCGTGTTTTATGGCACGATTTTCAAGTTCGGTCATAATACCACGATTACGTATTCTTCGCCAAGCGATATACATAGAAGTAATTGGTTGAACGATATTAGTATCGTGTGCCAAATTTTTAGAATTGTGTATGTTTTGATGTAAATTCTGAATTTCGTCTATTTGGAAACCATTTGCTTTGACTTTGCGGAAGTCCTTTAATATTGCACGATATATGCCGTCGGCTTCTTTTTTTAATTGGCGAAACTCTTTATCTGATACAACGACAGGTCTGTAAATCCAAAGTTGATTTAATAAAGAATACATAGAACCTGTTCTATAACGTCCTTTGTGTTTATAACTATTCACTGCTTCAAAAGATAAATCTACTTTGCGTCCATAAATTTGACAATGATGAGTCATCGCCCAATTGTAATAAAACATAGTTAACATCTTTTGAAGATGTGGATCAGAATTTTTTTCTTTTAATTTATCTATGTCAAATAAAATACAAATATCAATGTCTGATTTTTTGTTATAAAAATAATTTGTCGAAGAACCATATATAAAAATATCAATAACATCTGAATTAAAGATTTTTATACCCTGACGACAACGAACATTATCTATATAAGCCCAGGCAATAGATAACAATGTTTCACGAACTTCTGGATATAAATATTCAGAATTTTGCCATAATGTAGGTTCAAGAACTTTGTGTTTTCTTATTGCCATTCAATCAATCCATTTTGTTTAAATCGTCTTAATTTAAATAATAAACATATAAATTTATATTTCCAAGGTATAATATTAAAAGGTATTTTTTTACAACAATAAATCAAAGTATTTGAATTATGTTGTGATATCGTGTCGTTTAACATTTCTGGAATTAATATCTGGAAATAATTTTTCCAAAAATGTTTATCTATATTTGTTTTGTTTTCAATATAAGTATCAATTATTTTTTTATATTCAACAGAAGCAAAATTTGGGATAGATTCTGTATGTATAACCCCAACAAGTTTTGTTCTGCATATTGCAGGTGTTGAAATCAAAGTTTTTAAAATAAACAAATTTTCTGGTTCAACAAAATCAGCATTCGCAAGAAAATCTTTTCTGAAACAAAAACCAGATAAATCTTCGAAAACATATTCCAATATGCTTTTTCTGCGAACAAGATAACGATATATACATGTATATTCTTTGTCTGGTAATTCAAGAACACGTTCAGAAAAAGTCGTTTCATAAGAAATAACTTCTGATTCCGTAGATTCTGTCATTTGGGTAAATATAGATAAGGCATAAGGTATAAAATAATCAGAAGAATTTAATATAAATATATAATCTCCATTTGATTGATTTATTATATTTTTAATGTTTTCCTGACTTGAAATACGTGGGTTGTTTATAAAATTAAAACGTTTGTCTTTTTGAATATGTTCTTTAAGAACGTCTGTTTCATTTCCGAATATAAAACATTCCCAATTCGTCAAAGATTGGGATTTTAAAGAATCTATCAATATGCCTGATTTATTATCTTTGATTATAATTGTAAAGTAGGGTTTATTAGTTTTCATTTTACAAACATTTAATCTTGTGAAGTTGATATTTGTTCAAAATAACCTTCGGCGTCTGGTTTATAATAGCATTTTTCTTTACCGGAATTTACGGTATCAATATAATGGTAAACCCCAGTTGCATCAGAATATTCTTGTAAATAACAATCTGCGATGGTATAGAATACCCATTTCCCAGCAACACTATTATCATTATAATTTAATTCAACAGAAGGTGATGCTTTTTCTTGGGCGTCTATGAATCCACCATTAGGACATGCTTCGCATACAATGGAAATTTGTGCGCCTTCTTGATATGGGGAACATATTTCTTTTAATTGTATTCTTGGATCCAAAGTAGTTTCTTGTATGTTTACCAATTCATCTTTATTTGCTGCCGCAATATATTTTCTAAAATTTTTAGTATTAACACTTAAACTATTATTTTCATCAATTGAAAAAACATTTGTTTTTACGCCATTTGATGTTGTAGCCGATCTTAACCAATTTATTCCGACATCTTTGCCGTTGCAGGATTTTATATAATAATTTGATTTATCACCCTTGCCACAAAGAGATACCCTGCGGGTGCGAATTGAATCTGTGTCAGCAAAAGAAGAACCAGTCGCGTTTGATAAAAACGCAACAATAACACCCAACAATTTCCACAAAATATTGTTTATTTTTGTCATCTTCTTCTCTTGGGTAAAAGTGTAAACTCTTTGCCATTATTTATCAAGAAAAAAATAAAAAATGCTTGCTTTTATATCTCGGTTATTTCTATAATCTTTTCGATTAAGAAAGGAGATTTTTATATGAAATTTATAAAGATATTTGGATTGTTATGTTTATGTGGTGTGTTCTCGGGTGCAAATGCAGCGAATATAACTATTTATCATTCGCCTTCATGTCCGCATTGTCATCATGCACGTGATTTCATAGAACACGAATTAGTATATGTTTATGACACTATTTCAGTCAGGGAAGTTAATGTTATGGAACAATCTAATCGTGATGAATTTATTAGCACAATAAAAAAATGTGAATATAAAACAGGCGGTGTTCCTGTGATGGTTATTGGCGAAAAATGTTTTCAGGGTTATGCTGAATCAATGAATGATGAAATTCGTGCTGCTGTTGAAATAGATTTAAGTGCAGAACAAAAACAAACTGCAAAATCTAACAAAGCAGAATTTGACAAAGATAAAGATTCTTTTGTTGCAAATCATTCAGACAGAAAAAATGCTATAACAAAATCTGAACCAGACGTAAAAAAAAATTTGAATAAGACAAATACAAACAATGTATTATTGGGTGGTTTTATAATTTTGTTGGTATTGGGTTTAGGATTCGTATTATTTAAAAAACAAAAATAACATAGGCGGTATAAATGTTTAATTTAACCATACTTGATTACATATATATAGTAATGATAATAGGTTCTACTATTTGGGCTACTATCCGTGGTGGAATATACGAAACGATTGCTACTATGTCTTGGGTTGTGGCTGCTATTTCAGCCAGATTTGCATCGCCATATCTTGATAAATTATTACAGGGTTGGTTTGATTTGCAAGATTCAACCGTTGTCACATTAGTCGTGTCGTATTTTATTGTTTTCTTTATAATTTTAATAGTGGTTGGTTTTATAAATCAAAAATTGCGTGAAAGAATCCAGAATAGTATTTTATCTGTCACAGATAAAACTTTGGGTGTTTTATTTGGTATTATTCGCAGTGTTGTTGTTATGGGATTCGTTTATTGGGGTATATTGTGGTATTATTCAGATGTTCCACGTGGAATGCCTGAATGGGTCACACATGCTTCGAGCAGACCTGTAATGCAATTGACAGCAGTTAAATTAGATGAATGGTTTTTCTTTGGAAATAATAAATTATTACAACGTGATATGACTGGCGCCAAAGAAGCCAAGGCAATATATGATAACCTTGTGAATCCACATGTTGAAAAGAAAGCAGATAAAGATAATAAGAAAGATTCTGAAACAGGTTATAAATCATCTGAACGTGCTGCGTTGGAAAATCAATTATTACAGATAGAATCTGTGGCTAATGCGATTCAGGAAGATGATAAAGACAAAGAATAATATTTAACTGGAAAACTATCCTGTGTTTTTTATTACTTTTCGTGTGTATAATTTATGCATGCGAAAAGTAAAAATTATTTTAACTATATTTTTGTTGTATGAATTTTTAATTATATCTGTATTGCAAATACCAGCGTATTGCGAAAGTGTGTTTAATAATAATTTTTGTTTAATGGGAAATTATAAATATTGGCTAATGTGTATAATTTTGCCTGTAAGTGCAGGGTTGTTTATATGGTGGGTGCCTGATATAGCAAAATTATTTTGTAAAAACACATGTGAAATACAAAATAATAAACCGAATAATGATATAAAAGATATTTTACATGAAATTGTATCAGCAAAAGACATAGAACGTTTGATAACTGCTGCAATTATTATGGGAATTCAGAAATTTGCGACAAATCATCCTGAAACCAAAGAAACTTTTGATAATATTCTTGATGTTATAAAGAGGGTAAAACAATAATTCTTGACAAAAATATATTTTGTGATATAAATAAACCAAAGTAAACAAGGTTATTATGTCAGATAAATTTTGTATATTTTGTGGTAAAAAACCGAAAGACAAGAATTTAGAACATGTTATACCCCAATGGTTGATAAGAATGACCGGGCGTGAACATTCTGATGTTTATTCTTTATACCATGAACACGATAAACATATTTCTTTTTTGCAATTTAAATTTCCTGCATGTACAGAATGTAATAGTAAATATGCTGATTTAGAGGGAAAAATAAAGGCAATTATGGAAAAAGTTTTATCAGGGCAATCTGTTAATGGGGCAGAAGCAAATTTATTAATGGATTGGTTTGATAAAATTCGTGTTGGTATGTGGTTAACTGCGATGTTTTTTGATAAAAATTTAAAACAAGATATTCAACCTCATTTCTTTATTGATTCACGTGTCGTCAAAGAAGACAGAATGTTATCTATTCGTAAAGTATGCGAAACAGATGCTAATAAAGGTATTTATATTGGTGGAACACAAACACCTTTGTTCACATATTGTCCAAGTGCTTTTACAATGCGAATAAACAATTATTATTTTGTAAATGCATCAACTCATAATTTGGTTTCACCACGAATTGGTTTTCCATTTGTATCTAATATGAAAATTAGGGATACAAATGATGGGTCTTTCTTTTGTGATATTATCAACGGCAGGGGAAAATTAGTAAATCCTGTGGTCCCAAGTTTTATTCCAAACAAAGATTCTATTACTTTCTATCAACCTATATACAAAGATTTTGTTGGTTTTGAAGATTTTACCATAGATGATTATATGATTGAACATTCTTATGATGTTGCAAATGGTTTGGGTGGGGTTTTCGTTCAGAAAGGTAATGTTGGTAATACAAGATATTTACATGAAACAGATAATGTTTCTACAAAAATCAAAGTCAGCCCATTACCAGAAATGGAAAAAGATATATGTGAAATACAAAATAAGGTAAGTTCTATATCAAAAATTCAAACCATGGAAACAGAATGTGGAATGAAATACAATTCTTTGATTTTGAATGCAATAAAAAACGCGAAAATAAAAGGTTAATATAATGTCAGATGGTTTAATACCTGTTTTTCAAAACGAAAGTCAACCAGAATTAAGTATTAAAGAAAGATTTAAGATGGCTTTCGTGTATCCTTTTTCAAAAAAAATATTTTATAAACAATGGGAAAATACACCTGTTTCTATGCGTTTTCGTTTAACAAATAAATGTAATGAAATTTGTCCAAGATGTTTTGAATGTTCTGGGCCAAATAATCCAGCAAATAATATCCCTGTGGAAGATGTTGCTTTTTATGGCAATGTGGATAATATGCATTATTTTGATACTTTTATGACAGGTGGTGAATGGTCTTTGATTTATGATAAAGAACCACATTATTTACTTAAAATTTTTAATAAACTCGATTTATCTAAATCAAGCAATTATATTATTCAAACTAATGCTCGTTGGGTTGACGGGCCAAATGCAAAACAAATATTAGACGATTTAAAAAAGATTCAATTGAAATTGGGTAAAAGTGGAAAAATATTAAAATTAGATACATCTGTGGATAGATACAGAAGCCAGAAAAGTATTGATGGTGTTATAAAATTAATTCGTACAATAGTATTAGACCCTGAATTTAAAAACACAAAGATTCGTATAGCGTCTTGTGCTTTAGATGCAGGAATGGCGAATAAAAAAGTTTTACGTCCAGAATTTTTTGAACCTTATGGTATTAAATTAAGATTTGAAAATCGCAGTTTACACAATATGTATTTTCAGGTTTGTTATGCAAACGACAGACGTATCGTAATCCATGAAGAATCACCAACTATGATGGTTGGACGTGCCAAAGAAAATGGTATTGGATATAAAATATATTATCCGCAAATGCAATGCGAAGGTTTGCAAAATGGTTATGAATATATGGAATTGGCTTTGCGTGAAGATGGTATGATTAAATGGCACAATTGGTATGATTGGAATATAATGGTTCCTTATAAAGACAAAAATAATCAAAATAAACCATTAGAACAAATCAAAAAAGAATTAGTAGATATGGCATGGAAACGTGCAATTAAATCTAATATAAAAGATACTTTGATAAATTTTATACCGATATACGGGCAAATACGTACTATTTATAGAACTAATCAAATGAAAAAAACATTTGATGAAAATCGCAAGAAATTTGTAATTAAGGCCCAACGAGTAAATTGTATATAAAAAAACGCACCATTTGGTGCGTTTTAATTTCTGGTGCCGGTTGTCGGACTTGAACCAACGACCCTCTGATTACAAATCAGATGCTCTACCAGCTGAGCTAAACCGGCAATGCGAGATACATATTATACGGAAATAAAACTTTTTGCAAGAAAAAAATGCAAAAAGTCAAAATTTAATGAATTTCTAAATTTTCTATGTTTTCCATTACTATTTGTGCCAAATACATATCTTTTGTTCTTTTATACAAATTTTCATAATCTGGTTTTGACGATAATGGAATACCAAGATGGTTTTGTAATGAAAGTATTGGTTCATATCTTTGAAAACCATATTTTTTTGTTTTTTGGTTATAACCAATAGCATAAAATTTATCGTCAAAGCCTTTTGCTATGTAGGTTTCAAAATCATTAACCATTACAAAAGAAACATCTGCGTATGGAATAATGCTATGGAATATTTTTGTAATATTTTGTTCTTGTGAAGCTATTATGTTGTAAATTTGGTTTTGAAATTCTACCCAATTATAAACCAATTCAAACTTTGGTTTGTTTTCTGGCTTGAAACCATATTGTTGTAATGTGTTTTGAAAATCTGGATGTAAAAACATATAGTATTCTTCGGTAAAGCCATTGTATTTGATACTAAACAAAACGTCTTGGGGATTAAAAATAAAATATTGTCTAGATTCTGGGTCGTATTTTACGCCAGATACTTGTATTATATTGCGGTATAAATCATTGATGTTCATTTGTCCCATGATTAACGTTTCCTTGTATAATTATCATGTAAAAATTTTGATGCCTTTAATTCTTGTTCGTTCATTGTCGAATTACATATTCCGTTCTGTTCTGAAAATTTCAGTGCCAATTTTGATGATATTTGCCAAATATCATAATTGTTATCAAATTGTTCTTCTGTTCTGGCGAAATGATTTATGCATGTGCTATACTTTTTTCCAATTTTTAATGTGGCACGTGGAAAATCTGTATCAAAAACCTCGACAGATAAAATGCATTTACCTTTTTTATTACATAATTTATATACATAATGTATGTCAGAAAATTCAATTTCTTTCACGAAATTATGTCTGATGTGGTATAAGATATCTTGTTTTAAATCTGGGTTCATAATGTAAGTATTTTTGCACTAAATATTAAATTGTCAATAAAAATATAAGTATGTCTTGAATTTCAGTTTTTATCTGATAAAATCGATTGCGACATAAAAAATGGATAAAAAATGATTAAATTGCCTGAATTACTTGCACCTGGTGGAACATTAGACGCATTTAAGACCGCTATTTTATATGGGGCAGATGCGATTTATGCTGGATTGCCTGGCTTTTCTATGCGTGCAAGGGCCAAGATTAGTGTTGATGAAGTAAAGCAGGGTATAGATTTCGCCCACGAACATGGAAAAAAGGTTTATTTAGCGTTTAATTTGTTCGCGCATGACCGCGATTATGACAATATGGGTCGTGTATCCGAAGTAATTAATTATTTGCGTCCTGACGCGTTAATTGTGTCTGATGCGGGTGTTATTATGTGGTTGAAAGAAAATCATCCTGATATTCCAATTCACATATCTACCCAGGCAAATATTTGTTCTGCGGCCAGTGTTAAATTTTGGCAAAATGTCGGTGCAGTTCAATGTGTTTTAGCACGTGAAGTTTCACACAAAGAATTTGAATCTATACGTGAACAATGTCCTGATATAGGATTGGAAATATTCATACATGGTGCAATGTGTATGTCTTATTCTGGTCGTTGTTTATTATCTAATTTTATCACAGGGCGTCCATCAAATCGTGGTGCATGCGCGCAATTGTGCCGTTGGAAATACGATGTTATTTTGCGTGAAAAAGAAAGTGGTATTGAAATGCCTTTGGAAGAAGATGAACGTGGTGCGTATATCATGAATTCCAAAGATTTATGTTTAATGCCAAGATTAAAAGAAGTCATAGAATCAAGACCTGATTCATTGAAAATCGAAGGTCGTAATCGCAGTGAATATTATGTTGGTTCTGTTGTTCGTGCATATCGTAATGCATTGGATGCTTATGCCAAAGACCCAGAACATTTTGATCCAACACCTTTTATGAATGATTTAAATGTGTTGGAATCACGTGGTTATACAACGGCTTTCTTTGATGGGCCATTACCACCAGATGCGCATGATTATGAATCTACACATTCTACATCCGATTTTCAGGCAGCAGGTGTAATTACAGAAGTTAATGATACAAATATCACACTTGAATTACGTAATGAAATAAAACAGGGTGATGAAATAACATTTATTTTGCCACGTACACAAAACAAAGTTTCAGTTGTATTGGATAAAATCATAAATGCTAAAAATGGTGAAGAATTACCTAAAATGTCAGCAGGTCAGAAGAATTCTTTGCTTGTCCCAATTGAAAAGATACCAGAACAAGAACGTGAAAAATTTGTTCCATTGGTATTGGCGTATAAACATAAATAAGGTTTTAAAATGGAATGTATCGAAATATATAAAATGAGATTATCAACAATTTTGCCACATATAAATGGCTTTTATAATGTATTGTCTGATAACAGGGCAAGATTGGAACCTTGGTTTTGGTGGGCAAGCCCAAAAATAACACCAAACAAATTTAAATTTGCAAGTTTTATATTGTTGTATTTATTGGATACAAAACGTAAAGAAATCATGCATAAATTCAGCAAAAAGAATTTATATGATGAACAATTTATGATTTATTATAATGGCGAATTTTATGGAATGATGGGGCTTGATAAAATTGATGATATAAAACAAAATGCAGAATTATGGGGTTTTATGTCTGGTGCTGATAAAACACCAATGGTGGTTGATGAAAGTACCAAAATAATAGAAGATTATTGTATAAAAGATAAAAATTTAAAATCTTTATATGCAAAAACACAATTATCAAATAGACCTGTGGCGATTGCTGCGGTAAGAAATGGGTATAAGAAAATTAAAACAGAATATGGTGTCAGAATATCAGAACGTAATGAAGGAATATCTGAGTTGATTACATGGGAAAAACAATTAGTAAAATAAAAACGCCGTAATGGCGTTTTTTTTTATTTTTGTTCTGTTTGTGGTAATGGTATGCTGAATGAATCATTATATTGGGACAGGAATCTTCCACCAGTCATACATACAAAATTAGATAAAGAATCATTATAAACACGTACCGCGTCAGTCCAACGTTGTTCTATTTCTGATTTTGCACCTTGATACCCTGAAAATCCACCCAAAGCACCACCGGCAGCAGTTCCAACCAATGTTCCTTTGGCACGGGCTTCGTTAGAAAGGTCTATTATACCACCATCACTGGCGTCTTTTGAATTTGCAGTAAATTTGAAATCGTCTTCGGCTGTCACCTGACTTTGTGTTCCATCAGGATTTTGAACAATCTTGGTCTTTGGTTTTTCGCCAGGACATTTTTTTAAACACATACCAACTGAACCATCTGCATTACGTGCGTAATATGCAGGCGCACTGAAGACACCATCTTTGTTGGAATCAAAATCACTTATGGTATAACCAAATGCTTTGTGGTTAATAGGGTGGTCAAATACAGCATAAGCACGTTGAGAACCCGCAGTTTTATTACCTCTTTTTACCAAGAAGTATGCTGTAGATGATGTATCACCTTGAACCATTTTCATTTCATCAGATTTAAAACTATATCTATAATCTTTATCTACCTGATCGTACCATGTTCCAGGTTGTTTTGTCCCAGTAGAAGATGAATGATCCAATGTTATTTGGTCAAAATTAATTTCTACGCCATTTCCCCATAAATAAATATCTAATAAACGTGTGGTTGAACGACATGAAGCGTATGTGCCATTAAATTTTCCATCGGAATTTTTTTCTGGAAAACAAATATAAAAATCGCCTTTTGTATTTATGAAATATGATTCATAAGATGTATCGGTTGTTATACTACCTGTTGCAGTAGTAGTTTTTTCGTTTGCTTCTTTGATTTTATTTAATGTTTCTTCACCACTATATACATCGCCATAGGCCTGAATCTTACCAGGAACACAATCGCGTTCAACTTCATTAACCATACATTTTGTTAATGACAATACAGCATTTCCGCCAGCCATACCAGCAGCCATATTTCCAACCATCATACCGGCGGCAGCATTTACAGCCGTAGATTTGATTGTATCACCTGCGACTTTGCCTGAATATGTACTCGCAGCGATAATACCTGCGCTGGCGGTTGCGCCAATTGCAGTATCCATCAATTGTGTTTTACTTGTTCCAAATGCTTTGGTATCACCTGCCTGTTTTGGTGCCAAGAAATTACCAGCAACACCACCGATAATAGCAGCAGCAGCAATTTTGAAACCAGCACCTTGCTTTTGTTCTTCGTTCAAAACTTTTTCTACATCTTCCAAGGTTGGTGGATTATCCCCAGGCAATTCTACTTTTTCAATAGCAGGGAAAAGACCATTTTGTGGGAACATATCAACATTACATTTCATTGAATCCCCAGCACCAACCGTTGTTGTTGCCAATATTGCATTTGTATTTGCATCTCTTAATTCAATTACTGCGACACATTGATTTTGTCCGTTTGCACGAACACCTGATTCAGGAATTCCCCATCTGAAAACACCATTTGGATAAATCATCGAACATGCTTCCAAATCAGATGTATTTACAGATGTAGATGTATTATTTAAAATTGATTCTGCCAATTTTTTATCATCAACTGCCACAGGTAAATTACCTATAGCGCTGGCAGTTGTTGCATTTGTTGCAGTTGCATCATAATATGCTTGCTGTTGCTGAACAGCCATAACCTGATTATAACCATCGGCATAACTGCGGCCAGCATTTGTTTTAACATTTACACGTGCAGACACAGGCATATTTGCGATACATGCCAACATTGCAGAAAACAAAGATATTTTACATATTTTCGTTGTCATATTATGCCTGTGATGGCGAACCATCATTAATTAGAATTCTAATCTTAATCTGACCCCAACATCCAAATTGCTTAATCTTCCGCTTTCATACCAATTTGTATAATGGAATACACTATCATAAGGTGCTTCGTATTCATCACCTGCACCATCACTTAACCATTCTGTCTGAGATACTATGATAGAACCTGAAGTTTTTATTTTACCAAGATTTGCATATCTGATAAAGAAATCAAGTTTCAAACCATCATTCATATCTGTTGTGACACCGGCTTCTAATGAGAAAGCCAATTGTTCCATTGTTCCGCCATTATGATATGCATAAACATCACTGATACCTGTTAAACCACCGGCTGGGATACTGCTTGGGCCTAAATCGCCAGTTTCATCATAGAAAGTACTATCAAATACGACATAGTCAGCAATTGTATTTAAAGCCAAACCAACACCAGCACCGATATAAGGACGCAAAGAACCACCCATCATATAACCAGTAAATGAATCAACATTATAATAAACATTTAACATGGTTGAATTAGATGTGATTGCACCACCTGAAACGGTTGCTGTTGTGTATTCAGAACCTGTATATGTCTGAACTTTGTCAGCATAAGACAGACCAGATATACGCATAAATGAAAAATCAACACGGATATCGCTGTTAATAGCGGCACCAACTGAAATCTGCAAAGGAATAATAGTGTCTTTGTTAAAATCTGATGCACGGAAAGAACCCGGTGCAAAGAAAGAATTTTCTTCACCAGCATAATCGGTAGACATAGACCCTGAAATAGCGGTGCTATATGCGGCAGATAAACCAATATATAAGCCACTTTCAGCCAATCTGTTATAATCTGCGGCCTGATAATATTGACGTCCAGCATTAGTAGCCGAAGAACCAACACGTGGCAAAGAACCAGTCACACGATTTGGATTAGCCATTGGACGACCATTTACAGCGGATGCAGATGCCAATTGTTGTGGCATAATGTTTGTACGTTGGTTTTGTTGCATAATAGCATAATTTTGTGTCGGTACAGCATAGCCGTTATTCATAACCGGGTATTGATTATATACAGGATAAGCGGCACCTGCCATGAATGGCAAAGATGACATTAAACCCGACAAAACCGCAAGAATCTTGGTTTTTTTCATTCCTTCCTACAATTCCTTTGTGGATATTATATCATAAAATGAACCCTAAAAAAAGTGTAAAAACAAAAATTATATAAAAAATAAAAAATGCACCCGAAAAATCGGGTGCAAATTGTCCAATATAAGTTAATTTTATTTTTTTTATTAGAAACGTGCGTTCATACGAACACCCAATTCCATTTTACAATCTGTTGCATTCTGAGAATTTGCATGTGCATCATCGAATGTATATTCAAAGAATGCTGCAAATTGGATGTCTTCGTTGTATTGATATGCAACGCTGGTTTTAAGAACATATTCGTCCCAACCATCTTTCATAGTTTTTGTTTCATCCAATAAACCCTGTTTTACACCTTCTTGTAATTGTTTTGCAGTTGCTGTACCTTGTGCTGCACCGCCAACATAAGGTGCAAGTATAGAAGCCGCTTCATCAGGATTCTTTAACTTTGTATGAATACTTTTTACACCATTGTCATAATGTTCAATGTATTCAAAACCACCACCAAATGACCATTTAGAATTCATTTGATACATTACATCAAATCCAGCAACTGTTTCGTGTGTTGATTTCAAATCAACTGCGATTTGATCTGGAAAACCAAGTTGTGGCATAGTAAGTGCACCAACGACATCTCTTATTGGGTATAAAGGATGTGCACTAGGCAAATTTGCCATTGTTGTTGCCAAAGGTGTGATTGTTGGTTCAATACCAATTTCGTTGTTGTGGTTTCCAAATGTTTGTAAATATTCAATATGGGCTGCCAAAGTCCAATTGTCTATTTCTTTACCAAAACGTGCACCACCGATTGCACCCCAACGTCCGTTGGAATAATTTGCAAAATCAAAACCTTTTGATGTATATGTTCCACGCATAGGTGTCACACCTGACAAATATGCGTCAGCATACAAATCAAGTATAAAAGGTGATTGTTCTGTTAATGCACGATACATTAAACCAATACGTCCACGATGCATTCCTTTGCGGTTTATTTCGCCGTCTTTTGTATAACCGAAATGTCCGTGTAAATCTAATCTGTCTGTGATTCCATAACCGATGTCGCCAGCAAAACGCCATACAGGAAATTCAAGATTACCATCGGTGCCTTTCTTTGCAGTTGCTTCTGTTTTTTCAACAGTTTTATACATAATTGCTGCACCAGTTTTTAAATATACTTCATGTGCCTTTGGCATATAAAGTGGGTTTTCCATGTTTGTTGAAGCAAAAGCACCAGTAGTCATAACTGCTGCAGAAACTGCAATCAAACTTTTCAAAGATTTTTTCATCAAATTTCTCCTTTCTATTATAACGAGATGAAATAACCGACCCCCATTATTGGCAAGACCGGCGTTATATCCATACCACCCATTATTGGCAATAGCATGCTTTGCGATATAACAAGTACATTGTTATACATTATAAGACATAAGTCAAAAAATAAATTAACTTGACATATCACTTGAAATATGAAAAGCCAAAACTATATCTAGTATAGAAAGTGTGGGAACCCAATAAACCAAAGGGGGCGAACATGATGAATAATACAGATAAAAGTTTTCTTGCAAAGCCAGAAGTTCAGCAGAATATGATGAAATTGATGGGAATTGCAAATGCGACAAATAAAAAACAAATTTCAGAAGAACAAAAAAAGCAAATTGTGAAAAAATATGTAAATATGTTCTTTTCATTGGCTTGTATAAATTGGTGTAATGGTGCAACATTGGGGCAAGCATGGCAGAAAGCATTGGATACAATGGGTGAATATATTAAATCAAAAACAAAAGTTTTAAATCATCCGATAAATCCTTACTTGGTTGCAATTCATGCCAGGTATCGTCGTCATGTTGCAGAATCTTTATTGACCAGCCCTCATGCAGGGGAAAAATTAAATCTTGGGGCAGATGTAAAAAGTCAATGGAAATCGTATTCTTCAAAATGTATAAGTGGAGATATGAAATTTTTTGATGATTTACACAAAGAATATATGCCAGAACAACATATTACAAAGTTGAATTCTGCAGAACCTTTCAAACAAGCCCAAGACAAAGCAATAGAAAAAATGCAAAGATTTATAGCATTACAACAATTGCGCGTAAGGGCTGCTTAATAAAAAAATATATAAAAAAACAACCGCCAAAACGGCGGTTGTTTTTATTTGTTCGGTTGTTATTGATTTACTATTTCAAGAACTTTCTTAACCACATCTTCGGATTTAATACGTTCTTGTTCCATAGAATCACGATAACGTAATGTTACGGTGCCATCTTCCAATGTTTGATGGTCTATTGTTATACATACTGGTGTTCCAATTTCATCATGACGACGATAATTTTTACCAATATTACCTGAATTTTCTAATTCTATTTTACCGATTCCTAATTTGCGTAAATCAGCAACGATTTTATTAGATAAATCTACAATTTCAGGAACATTACGAACCAAAGGTATAACAGCGGCTTTGACCGGTGCCAACCAAGGTTTTAATCTTAATACAACACGTGATTTACCATCACCCAAATCTTCTTCTTCGTATGATTCAATCATAACTGCCAACATAGCACGATTTACACCCATAGCAGTTTCAATTACATAAGGTATGAAATTTTCACCTGTTTGTGCGTCGCTATATGACAATTTAGTTGTAGAATCTTTGTTTTCCAAAACATGTGCAGCCAATTTGAATTCAGATTGTGATTTAGTATGTGAACCCAAATCAAAATCTTGACGATTATGGACACCTTCGACTTCATCAAATCCGTCTGGGAAAGCATATTCAATATCAACTGCTGCTTTGGCATAATGGGCCAATTTTTCATGTGGTAAAAATCTTAATTTTTCAGCAGGTATTCCCAATACATTTACCCACCATGCAAGACGAGTTTCTTTCCAATATTCAAAATATTTTTCGTCTTCACTTGGGTTAACAAAATATTGCATTTCTGCCTGTTCGAATTCACGCATACGGAAAACAAATCCACGTGGTGAAATTTCGTTTCTGAATGCTTTACCAATTTGTGCAATTCCAAAAGGTAATTTGTGTGGCTTAGAATCCAATACGTTTTTGAAATTAACATAAGTTGTGGTTGCTGTTTCAGGACGCAAATAGGCGTTAATTGCACCATCAGCCATAGCACCAATAGACAATCCCATCATTAATTGATATGCACGTGGTTCTGTAATTTCAGTACTGCCACAATTATCGCATTTTGTTGGGTCTTTCATTTTATCCTGACGCATGCGGGCACCACATTTTTTACATTCAACCAATGGATCTGAAAAACTGCCTTCGTGGCCGGAATATTTCCACATCAAACGATTAGAAATCAATGCGGCATCTAAACCTTCAATGTCGTTTCTTGAATAAATCATGGCGTTCCACCATGCGTTTCTGATATTACGCATCATTTCTACACCATAAGGGCCGTAATCATAAGCCCCGCCAAGTCCACCATAAATTTCTGAACCTGTAAAAATAAAACCACGTCTTTTGCAAAGTGCGACTATGTCATTTACTGATTTTGCTGGCATTTTCTATACCTCTATATTTTTTATATGCCGATATTGTATATGTTTTTTATGTGTTTGCAATTATTTATTATCTGGAACAATTGCAGACATAGGACAAACAGAAGCACATGTTCCACAACCCTTACATTTTGTTGGGTCTATGACACATTTTCCATCAGGTGATGTTGATATAGCCATAGCAGGACACATTCCCATGCAAGTATGACAGCCTATACAATTATTTGGGTCAATTTTATAAATCATTTTATTTTCCTTTTTTAATCTCTGTTATTTAACAAGCCCAGTATATATTCAAACAAAGCAACGAAAGATATATACATGTGCAAAGCACCCAATACAGCCAATTGGTCTTTCTGATTTTCATCGCTTATAACATTATATGCGTTTTTCAAAGTTTGCATATCATAAGCAGCAAACAACGCGAAAATCAATACGCCCAACAAGCATACGATTTGATTGAAAGTTGCACCTAATGGAACGAATATTGATACAACACCAACCAAAATCAAACCAATCATTCCAAGAAATAAGAATATTCCAAGAAAAGATAAATCTTTGATTGTTTTATAACCAAATAATGTCATACAACCGAACATTACGGCTGCCAATATTAAAGCCATTACTATTGAATCCATACTTGAAAAAGCAACCATAGGGCTAAGAACAATTCCCATTAAAACTGAATATATAAACAATAATATTAATGCAGTAGATGGTTTCATTGAAAAAGCACGTGCCTGGGCCCAAAGAGATAACCCAAGTCCACCAAATGCAATAATATAATATGCAGCAGATAAACTGCCATTATGGAATAAATTTACTATACCACCCGAAGCAATCATTAAATATGTTGTCAAAGCAGTTAAACCAACTGCAGCCGCCATATATCCAAATATGCGTTTAATGTATAATTCAATTCCGCCGATTTTTTGTGCTTTGGCAATAGATTTGTTTGCAACCATAACTTTCTCCTTAATTACTATATGTGAAAATATAATACACATCAGTTGATAATTCAAGAGATAACAAAACATAAATTTTAACACATTGCTTGACAAATACACTTTTGTCAATTATATTATTCGTATAAAAACAATAAAAGGGGCTAACATGGCTATAAAAAAAGAAGATTTAACATATAAAACAGACCACCAAAAATTTTTGGAACAGCAGGAAGCTTTGCTTATACAAAGAGAAACTGAATTATCCAAATTAGAATCTATTAAAGATAAAACACCTGCCATTGAAAAACGCATAGCCAGATATAATGAAATTATATTCAATATAAAAACAGGTATTGCTTTTGTTCAAATGGCTGAAAAAACACGTCGTCCTTATGGTTTATAAAAAAAGGAAAATAAAATGAAACGCATGAGTCATGCAGCAAGAGATTTATTAAGACGCAAAACAATATATGAAAATGCGCAAAATAAGTACAATCGTAATGCGGTTTTTGATTATCCTGCAAATGCACAAATTAACATAGAAAGATTTGAACACAAAATAGAAGAAGTAAAAACAGAAAGTGGTTATACAGAAGAACAAAGGGCAGAAAAGATTGCTTGGTGTCAAAGTAAAATTGCAGATATTAAACAATCTGTCCAAAGATTTTATGAACAACACCCTTGGATACAAAAATAAGATTAAGGCCACAAAAATGTGGCTTTAATTTTTTGTTGAAAATAAAATGCCTTTGATAATACAATGCTTTGTAAGATTAAAGGTTTTTATTATGGCTATTGTTATTGACCCTATATCACCGATTGCATTTTCTGTATTTGGTTTACCAATACGTTGGTATGCGCTGGCTTATATAACAGCGTTTGTCGTCGGTTTTTTTCTTTTGAAATATTTATCAAGACGCGATGATTCAGAAATATTTTTATCAAAAAAACAATTAGATGATATATTAACTGCCTTTGTCTTAGGCGTAATTATCGGTGGCAGGTTAGGGTATGTATTATTTTATAATTTACCTTTCTTTTTATCACACCCATTGGAAATATTTGCACTTTGGCATGGCGGAATGAGTTTCCACGGCGGATTTTTAGGTGTCATAGTCGCAACAATGTTATTTGCAAGAAATCAAAATTTTGCGGATAAATCTGTATATAGAAATACTATGCGAATACTTGATTTGATGGCGGTGTTATGTCCAATTGGTTTAGGATTGGGGCGTATTGCAAACTTTATCAATATGGAATTAATAGGTCGTGAAACAACATCTTCACTTGGTATCGTATTTGCTGGTTATTCAACAATACCGCGTCATGCAAGCCCTATATATGAAGCATTTATGGAAGGTTTAATTTTATTTATAATAATGTGGTTGCTTTATAATAAAACAAATCTTCGTAAATACGCTGGTGCGTTAAGTGGTTGTTTTTGTATGCTTTACGCCATATTCAGAATTATATGCGAACAATTCAGACAACCTGATGCACAGATTGGATTTTTGACTTCTTGGGGATTAACAATGGGGCAATTATTATCAATTTGTGTATTTATAATTGGAATAATCGTTTTTTCTTGCTCATTCATAAAAAAGAAAGTACAATAGTTATATAGCAAAAGGGGGACGATATGATTTTGAAAGTTTCAGTTGGTGGCATAAGAATAAAACGTGATGATAATCAGGACTAAAAATGCGATGGTTTTGTAATCGTTTTTTCTTGTTCTTATCATGAAAAAGAAAGTATAATATTTATATACAAAAGGAAACAATATGATTCTGAAAGTTTCAGTTGGTGGTATCAGAATAAAACGTGATGATTACCAGGAATAAATAGGATTATACTATGAAAATAAGATTGGAAATAGAATTTTAGTCATATATAAAAAAATATTGACTTTTCCAATATGAAAATATAAACTTTGCTATGCTTGAAAGGCAAAATGTTTAGGATGGGTGGCAGAGCGGTCGAATGCGACGGTCTTGAAAACCGCTGAAGTCGCAAGGCTTCCGGGGGTTCGAATCCCTCCCCATCCGCCACTAAGTTTAGACATCCCGTGGTAATCCCACGGGATGTTCTTTTTCGCCCGGTTTCCGGCTGTTTTTGTGGGCAACATTACCAGTGTATATCGCCATCCGCGCCCAACCCGCTAAAATTCACCACAATTATATACCTTGTCCAATTTCCCGATGCCAGTTTCTTGTTGTTTTTTGTGGATTTTATAATAATTTGTTTTAACATAAAATGAGTAAAACGATAGAAATCAAATGACACAAGATAATAAAGTAATAAAATTAGAAACCTTTTCCACCCATTTCTTTACAAATGGGGCAGACAAACATTTTATAATAGCGGAAGATTATAAAATATTTATAGAAAGCATAGAACAGATACTAGCGAACATAAATACGGAATTACTGAAAGGACAAGCAAAGTACGAATTATGCATCGTTGCAAACAAAGAAGGTGGTTTTTGGAGTACTGTTGGTGTGCTTGGGACTTTAATAAGTATACCTGCTGCATTGGATTCAGAACTTATACATGGTTTCTATACAGGATTAACTGGACACGATTATGATTTAAGAAGTGTCGGTGAAAATGTTGGAAGTTTTTTACGAGACGCAACTGTCGGTATTTTTTCTAAGAATGCGACAGAACTGTCGAAAATTATACCCCAAGAATTAAATCTAGACAAAGCGATTTATGCTAAAAATGGGTTTTATCGTATGTGTGCTACGAATCAAGACATTAGGGGTGTGTCTTTTTCTGATAGCAATGAGCCAGAAATTCAAAAGAAAGATTTTGTAAATTATATTGTGTCCGATACCGACAAAAATTTACCAGCAGAACAGTTTATAGATATTGTTACAATTGTTAAATCGGTAAATGTAAAAAGTGATGCTAAATGGTCGGTAAAAATTGGCGAAAGTGCCAAACCCAAATCTGTAGAAATGTTAGATGACGAATTTAAAAAAGAATTCCTATCTGGTCGATATGCAATAAAACAGACTGAACAAGATGACACGATGACGGTTTTATTAGAAAAAAAGAAAAAATATGTCAACGGACATGAACAAGACGCCGGTTTATCCATAGTAAAAGTATATAAATTTAATGATACACAAATATTACCAATTCCGTCAGATATTGTTCATAAAACACGTCGTCCAAAAATAGATTTGTTTAATTTTCAAGACGAAACAGCAATTGATTCTTCTGCGCAATCTGAAATAACTCATTAACATTAATTTTTAATTTCCCAGACAAGATTTGATTTATCTTGTTTGGGTTCATATATGCTATGTCTAGGTATCGATAGAATTGTCGTGGTGATATATGTAATTTATGTGTGATGTCATCCACACCTTCATCTTGTTCATATAGTTCCCTATATTTCCATGCGGTAGCGAAGGCTTTGACTATTAGGTGATGATTGTCAGTTACACTTAGAACGCCATTTTTACCACGGTCATATACTGTATTAACATATTTTCTTAGGAACACTTTTTCTGTTATTGTTATATGGTTGTCACTAATTATATATTCCATTTGTTCTGTATTTTGGTTCATGTAATTTTCAGTTATAAATGGTTGCAATATTTTTGGGTCTATTGTCAGTGTATAAATTAGTTGTTCTTGGGAATATATGACCTTTTCAACAAGTGTGCGTATAAAACAACGTTTTTGTGTATATGGCATATCAGTGATATTTATTTGTTTCAAAATGGTTGATAAATTAAGTGGCAAATTTGACATATCACTGTTTAAGAAATTTGTTATTGTTTTTATTACTATTTCATCAACGCGAGGACTACTTAAATAAAATCCTTTGGTTGCATAGTAATGCACAGATTGATTGTTTTTACCTTTGGTACATTGGTTTATGAATTTCACACCATTGTGATTAAATAGTTTACCAGTTAATATGTTTGGCGCATGTGTGGTTTTAGCAGATTTATTATTTGAATTATTTGTTAGTGCAATTTGTACCTGGTTAAATAAATCATTTGATATAATTGGTTCATGTTCGCCTTTGGCAAAGGTGTTTTCTTTTTTGTTTTCAATTTGACCTATATAAATCTTGTCACGCAGAATGCGATGCATACTCATTTTGCTAATTGGATTACCACCACGAATTTGACGTTTATTTGTTTCCCAACGTTTACCATATATACCATTTTGACGTGCGTATTCAGT
The DNA here is from genome assembly GCA_017554365.1 of Alphaproteobacteria bacterium. Taxonomy (GTDB): domain Bacteria; phylum Pseudomonadota; class Alphaproteobacteria; order Rs-D84; family Rs-D84; genus Enterousia. The sequence goes on from JAFZIM010000081.1 coordinate 26,714, forward strand.
CAAGTCATTTACAGATTGTAATTCCAAATACTTTTCAAACAATTGCTGAACCTGTTCGGCTTCAGTTGGGTTCACCACCAATTTTTTATTTATCAAATCATAACCTAGTCGTGGTGGACCGCCCATCCATAGCCCTTTGGCTTTACTTGCTCGTATTTTATCACGAACACGTTCACTTGAAACTTCGCGTTCAAATTGCGCGAATGATAACAGCATATTTAATGTTAGTTTTCCCATGGAAGTACTGGTATCAAACGATTGGGTAATAGATACGAAATTAGCACCGTATTTTTCAAAGTATTTCATCATATTGTGGAAGTCTAAGATTGAACGTGATAATCGGTCAACTTTGTAAACTACTACAGTATTTACTAAACCATGTGCCATATCATCTAACATTTGCTTTAGAGCAGGGCGGTCCATAGTTCCACCAGATATAGCAGCATCGCTGTACGTTTTATAATGTTGCCATCCATTGAATGATTGGGAGGCAATATATGCCTTGCAAGATTCTTCTTGGTTTTGCAAAGAATTAAATTCCTGTTCCAATCCATGTTCAGTAGATTTACGCGTATAAATAGCGCATTTAATTGTCATGTTTGCCTCCTTTGTTTATACCAAAGAAGAACATCCCAGATGTTTTTGCACCTGTTATTTTAGTTGATATAGCAGACAGGCTTTTGTATTTTTCATTATTATAAGTAAATGTATCGTCATCATTGACAATAATTTCATGCTTTATACCCTTGAAATATCGTGTCAGAATTGTGCCTGGAATAAATAGATATTTATTTTGCCGTGCATGTTCTAGGCATTGTTCCGGATTATCTTTGAATTTGCGAATTTTTATCAGGTATTTTGGTTCAATTCGCAGGTTTAGGCGGTCATATTGAATATAATACCAAAGCGACCGCATTTGTCGTTTAAACGGATATTGTGAGTACTTTGTCCATAATCGTGCCCGTTCATCAAAAGACAAGGCTTTTAGCTCGTCTAGCGTCTTTGGCAGGGTATCTTTATACGACATATAGACTCCTTTATAACGTCAAGCAATTACCGCTCTAAAGAAGCCAAAAGTCAAGTTATTAAAAGAAATACAAATAACCACGTAATATATGTCTAAAAACATCATACAATTATAAGTGTTTGTTCAACCATCGGCGTACAGAATTTTTTATCTGCTCGCTTGGCATAATACGGGGTACAGCATAAACCAGCATGCGTTTAATTTGATAACGCATAAAGCCGCCTTTTGCACGAAAAGCATGGCGGTATTTCTGTCTTGTTTTGTCATTACAAATAAGATCTTGTTCATTATAAATAAATTTATAATCGTGTAAAAATTGTTTTAGATATTTTGTTGGACCAATGATTTGTGGAAATTCAGACCAATGATGTGTCGGCAATATCTCTTTTGCACAATCTACCAGAACAAAATTACATTTTTTTATTTTACATAACAAATATTGCGTATCAGAATTATCAGCAAGCAATTTGTTGCGTTTAATTTGTATGACTCTGCCTCCATTGGGCATAAATAAAGATAGATGCAATGCTGACCCGGCAATACCGGCTAAACATTTACAATGGCTCATGTATTCAATTTGTTTAGATAGAGATAATTGCTCTGGATGAATAACAACGAAACCATTTTTTTCAAAGATTTTTTGAATACAACTTTCTCCAAAAGTGGCACGATTCGGCAATTTTTCTCGTGATACATATATTTTGTCAAAGTATAATTTTGGATGGATACGAGTAGAAGCAGAATCAAATATTTTGGCAAATTCCAAAGAATATTTATTAGGAATCTCAAAGGCAACTGGCGGCACATACAGGCATTTGACTTTCACGTTGGTATTTATCAAGTAAATATCTGATTTTTTAATACCCAATGCAGCCAGAAATTCTAATACAAAATCAGGTATTTTTTGCAAATTTCGGTTATTCAATATTATATATTTCACATTCTTGTATTTATGATACAAAGCTGAGTACAAACGATTTGTATGTTCTAATAAAAAATGTCCAAAATGATCTTCCAGTGTGCCGAGATAAACCGCATCTATATCCAATACTTCCGCTTCGGATGTAAATACTGGAGCTTGTTGCACAATTTTGTTTCGCAACTGTAAAGACTCTTTAATTATATTGCCTTTTGCATCAAACACTCCGAATCTTTGTGTGTTCGGCTCAATAACTATGGTGGCATTGTTTATAGTACGAATACGTAAAGAGCGCGTATTGTGAATATTATTGATAGATTTTGCGAAAAAACGCTTATATCTATCAGAAGCATAAATAATTGGGTTCATACTATTCATGTTTTGTTTTTATAATATTTTGATACAATTTAATTACAGAATCTATATTATGTTGAATGTCATATTTATTGCAGACAGATTTTTTTAATTGTTGCCCCAGGATTTTTTGACGTTCTTCATCTTGTAATAACTTTATTATTGCACGAGCTAATAAATCAGTTGAGCAACTTTTTATTAAAACACCTGTTTTGTTGTTAATAAGCTCTTTGATTCCCCCGACTTTTGTCGCTATTACAGGTTTTCCCAGTAATGCTAGCTCTATTAAAGATGTAGGAATGCTTTCAAACAAGGACGGTTGTACAAAGATATCGTGTTTGTTTGCGATAGTACCAGGTCCCAGGCTCGGATCAAATACACCAGCAAAAACAACATTGTTTCCCAGTCCTAATGACATAGCAAGTCGTTCATAGTGTGGTTTGGCACGACCATCACCGTACAAAAATAATTTTGCGCCGGGGATATGTCGAATTACCTCTTTCCATGCAAACAATAATACACCAATACCCTTTTCTGGGGACATTCTTGCAATGCAGGCGACTGAATTTGGTATATATTTGGTTTTGTGTAAGCGTGGTTTGCGTATAAAATGCGGAATTATTTGTATAGGCCCATCAAACTTATGAAAATTTTTTATGCCTTTAGCTGATGCTGTACAGGTTGCAACAAAGGTATTTATACAATTTAATATCCTGCCGAAATGTTTTGGGTACCAAAACGCGGAATCCGTACATGGTGTTGTATGTTCGGTTGCAACAATCGGGATGTTTGGTGCTTTTTTATATTTTAAGTATGCCGCTAACAAATTACCTGCTGGACTGGCATGGATTATATCTGGTGACCAAGCGATAAAATCCGCCATGATATCTTTGATGAATTCATCATCTATACTGCGGTCTTCACGATTTTTGCGAAAATGTTTAGGGGCATATGTTTTTATGTTATGTTTTTGTAAAATTTCAAACCAGTACAAGTTTGTCGGTTTTTCGCACACAAACACACGTACGTCTATATCTCTTTCCTTTAATTCCAATGCCAATGTGGCGTTGTAATGCTCTGTACCCCCGAATGAGTGCAAGTAATCACAAAATATAGCAACTTTCACTTTTATGCCTCTTTGTGTTTAATTTTAACAACAGAAATTCTAAGGTCAATAATTTCTATAAAAATTTGACAACTAAAAACAATATGCTACGATGAAACAGTCACAGGGGCCATTATGTCAGAAAAGACACTTTTTATATTAAAACCTGATGCTCTTCAACTGAGCTTAAGGACATTGTGCGCCAGATTTGACTTTTATAAACAACTTCGTACAAATGATTTATCTATCTTGGCATCTGCAAAATTCAATATGACATATGATATGTTGATGGCATATCAGCCTGTGTTGGCACCAGATTTTCAGACAGAAATGACTCAGGATTGGAAAGATGCTACAATAGATTATCATTTGGGTAAAGATCATTCTGGGAAAGAACATTTGTTGGTTGTTGTTGAGGGATACAACGCTCTGGCGAAAGGTCCTATTATTAAACGAGCTATTCGAAACAAATATTGTACACCATGGGAAAAGTATGCACCTGGTAATTTGATTCATGCACCAGACAACAATGAAGAATACGAAAATGATTTATATTCATTTCAATCTGTACTTAGTTCGACAAAGAATTCAAAAAAACTAGACTTTTTCCATAATACAAGGAGAGAAAAATGATAAAAGAAGTAAGTTATGCGGCATATATCATACCAGTCCGTGTTGTTGACGGCAAAAAAGAAATCGCTATATTAGAATATGCACCTGGGGCTTATGGCACCATTGGTGGTCGTTTTGATGATGGTGAAACTACAGCCACACAAGCATTAACCCGTGAATTATGTGAAGAGTTGGGCAAATCTTCCGAATTTATGGTTGGTTTAGCTCAACAAGTTGCTGAACCTTATAAGTTTAAGGTTGCAGAACATAAAATAGAGAAGCGCGGTGCTTATAACGAAGCACATGTCTTTTTTGTCGCAAAGGTCCCTAGCAACACAGTGCTTGAATTTTGTGAAGAACGTGAAGACACGGTAAAAGTGTTTTGGCTTGATTCTGAAGCATTGGTTGATGAAAAGGTGATTGGGCTTCCAGATCAACGAGAATATTTTGAAAAGAATGTTATGCCAATAATACGCAAGATATAAAGTAAGCTATGAATATACTGATTCATTATTATAGATTGGGACATTACATCGGTGGTACCGAGGTTGTTGCCTTGAATCAATGTACGGAATTTGTAAAACAAGGACATAATGTAACTATTTTGACGGCCGATGTTGGTAGGCATTCAAAAATATTTAATGAATTTATTTCTGCAAACCCGACTGTAAAGCTCGTGGAATTGCCTCTAACGATACCACGAAAAACAGGCGACACGTGGACAGATATAGATGTAGAATCATATTTGTTTGGAAAAATTGCTGCGATAAATTTTTATGCCACCAATACAGAGCAATTTGATATTGTTGTTATTCATAATAAAACAGATGCACTTTTTATTCCGGATTGCTATAAAAAAGTCATACACCTGCATGGTTCACCAGAAATTTTTGATAATCTAATGGAAATTGCTTTGTATGACGCTAATGGATTATTGGCTGTTTCTGAAAGTGTAAAAGATGCCTGGACTACTAATATTAAATCTCTGCGGCAACCAATATCGGTTATTCATAATGGTATTGATAATTCAATCTTTTACAACACACATCAAAAGCGGGATATAGATGTTTTGTTTGTTGGTCGTCTTTATCCACACAAAGGTATTTTAGAATTATTAGAAATATCCGATACCAATGATTTTAAATTTGTTATTATTGGTGCAGGACCATTGGAAACCGAAATAGTAAAACACCCTCGAGTTCAGCATTACAAAAACTTATCCACTGAACAATTAACCGATTTTTATAATAGAGCAAAAATTTTTGCTGGTCCCTCTACTGCAAAAGAAGGGGTTTTAACAACGATGTTAGAAGCAGCAATGTGTGGCTGCGCAATAATAACCACAGATTGTGCCGGCATGGTGGATTTTGCAAAGCATGGTTTTAATTCTTTGCTAGTGCCACCCAAAGATGTTGAAGCTTTATCTGCTGCAATAAAAGAATTGTTAGCAAACGATGAACTGCGCTCACTTATTGCCAGAAATGCTGAATCCGATGCTGTGAACAATTGGAATATACAACGACAAACCAACAAATTGTTAGAGTTTTATAAATCTGTAATATGCGAATAGAAATACAATCTTTAGGTCAAGGTATTGTGTGTGATATGCCACAAGATATATGCGACATGGTATCTGACCATTATTTTTTATCAGAGTATATACCAAATGCACGTGTAATTAAATCAAAGGCACAAGCAGAACTAAATGTTCATATTGGCAATACTTTTGACCGGCAAGACAAGCATATTACAATTACAAAAGTTGACAGTGACATACGTTCATTTATTGTGATTGTAGGGGCTTTACTAGAGTATAAAAGACAGCATTGTAGGTTATACCAAGTTCATGGCTCTGCGGTTGCGATAAAAGATAATGCAGTTGCTATAATTGGTGGCATGTCGGGTATTGGAAAAACGACTTTGGCTCTGTTCATGCATACTATGCCACATGTGATATTTATCGGAGATGAGAAATTTGTTTTGGACGGGCAAAATAAAACACTAGTTGGAGGTTGTCCAATATCAAAAGATAATTATAAAAGTAAAAATATACAATCTGTCAGTGTTGCTCCTTACAACGGTGCAGTGCATTTAAAATTAGTCGTATTTCCCATTATTACCGACGAACCAAGTATAACGTATTACAAATTGGATTCATTAAAGTTATTTTGGCATTTGTATGAGGAAGCAAGCAGAGATATCCGTAATCTAAATATGTTGTATGATAATTTCACAAAAACTGCAAACAGTTTTGATTCTGACAATATAATGAAACAACGATTAGCAGATATTCAAAATATATCAAAAAACACTCCCGCATATTTTATACGTGGCAATGTATCAGAAGTTGCCAAATTTATTTATAATTTAACGACATCATCAACGTAATTACTAACAAGTACAGTCTTGATGCCTAGCAGATGTGCTGGCATAATATCTACTGCTACATTATCCCCAAACAAAATGGCTTTTTCAACAGGAACATCAAGTTTCTGTAGAATAATCTCCAAATTTCTGATAGATGGTTTTGATTCTACTTGGTCTTCGCGAGCAAAAACAACCACTTTGGACGATAAAGGATATCTACTGGTTATAGAATCTACTTTTTCCCTAGACAACGATGTGTACAAACATACCTTGTTTGTTTCGCTTAGTTTATTTAGGAATTTGATGATTTCTGGTTTGATACGGTTTAATTCATAATACTTTTTTGACAATTCTTCCGCTTTACTATCATCTATTACAATGCCGTTACCCGCACACGCACTCGCAATATGTGAAGCAGTCGAACTGTTTTTACTTTTCTCATATGCTCGTTCCATACCAACATTTATTTCGGCAACCTGTAATTTAGACAAGTCCGGAAACGCATCAGACAGCATTTTAACCTTGGCATCGTGATTGTTATCTAATACACCATTTATATCAAAAATCAGCACATCATAATGACTTGCATATTTCATAAAATCATCTATAATCATTATAAATCCTTATAAATTGGACATGATGATGATATCACCTTTGACAATTGGTATTCCAGTAAAAAATGAAGAAAACACAATTTCCTCTACATTGAGAGCCTTGGATAATGCTATAAAATATTTAGACAAGCGAATACCGATTGAAACTATTGTTTGTCTTAATGGTACCACTGATAATACACAGGCTATAATCGAAAGTTATAAAAACAGAGCATTGTGCAAAAGACTGAATTTGAGCATCGTACGCTCTCGTGCCGGCAAACTTCTAGCAGAAAGGAAAATTGCACGTGTACGTAAATTACACGGTTTTATACTGTATTGTGACGCTGATACCATAATAGATAAACGAGCGATAAAAGAGCTATATGCGAGTGTGTGTAAAAATGATAATTTGCGTGTGGCTTGCGCCAAGGTTTTACCTATTTTTAATAAACCTCTAAATAATTTCCAAAAAATAATGAAAGCATACTATGAAATGCGTTATTTGCTGCCTGTACGAGGTTGTTTTCATGGACGTATGTTTATTGTGCGTGATGCGGATGATGTCTTGGAACAGTATGATATTGCGGAACGGATTAAGAGAGTGCCACGGAACACCGTAAGGAAACTATATTTGGATAAAGGACCAATATGTGATGATATTGTGCTTTCAGCGGCGATTGTACACAAATATGGTCAGCACGCAATACAAAGGGTGCATACGGCCAAGGTTTATTTCTATCCGCCAGCCAATCGGTATGATTTTTTCTTAGGTGTGCGACGATACACAATTGAAATGCAACGTATAAATACATTATTTCCGGAATTTGTATCTATAAACAATTCTAAACCATTTGAACGCCCAGTAAAAATAGTTAAATGGACAATGTTTAGGCGTAAAAAACATCTTGCCGAAACTTTAATGGAATTTGAATATTTCTTGAGTAACATTGTAAAAATGTACGAACTTGAAACCAATAATCTTGAATTGTGGGAAACTGTAGAATCAAGCAAGCTCCACTAAAAGTGATAATTTTCGCATTTTAATGCTTTTTCTTGATTTTTATGTTGTTTTAAGCTATGTTTTTGATGAATCCAACTCTGCATCATTAAATCCGATGTATAACCAAAATAAAACAGCATATGATTTTTATATTAAATATGGATTTAAACCCATAGAACAAAAAATGCATTTAAAGATAATAACAAGATAAAAAAACGCCCATTTGGGCGTTTTTATAAAAGTGTTTGTTGGAAAGAGAATATATACAAAAGATTTGACATTTGGTCTTTTATTGTTAAACTACTTCACAATGATTTATTTAAAACGCAATTTCTTTGGTTTATTTTTTGCCCTGTAAAACGGGGCTATATTTCATACTATTTTTATTTTTCATAATACTTATTTTACAAGCAATAAACAGATAATAAAAAAAAGGATATTATCATGCTAAATAATAAACATATACCAATGTATGTACGATATTTCTATCAACCATGGATGGGGGATAAATGTACAGCAGGTGCTTTGCCAGAAAAATCTGAAGTAGAAAAAATTAACACAAGAATATTATGTTTGAATCCAATTCAAAGAAAAGAATTATTCAAATTAATATCAAAAAATTATGAAGTAAAAATCATAAAAGAAAAAACATTTTTATCTATTGTCAGAAATGAAAGAGGAAAGTAAAAAAAACGCCCGTTTGGGCGTTTTTTATATATTTAATAAAATATCTTGGACACATGTTCGTGCTGCATGATATTTTTTACGTGTGTCTTCGCCTGAATCAATTAAATGTTGTCCCACCGAAGAATTATCAGATATTACCAAAATCGCTGATGCTGGTTTACCAATCGCATTCATCGCGTTAAAGAAAGCAGATGTTTCCATTTCAATTACATTTGCACCCATTTCTTTGAATTCTGATAAATGTTGATATTCGCACATAATGCTGTCCATGGAAATAGGCACAGCGTTAATTGTTTTTATGTTTTGTTTTTCGCAAATGTTTCTGATTTCTTGGTTTAATTCTGAATTAGCATACGCTTTTTTATACATATTAGATGGGTCTAATTTTTCATACAAGTACAAAGAAGCACCTTCGCCAGATATAGAATATTCAGGTATAATAAAATCACCAATTTTTATTTCTGGAACCAAAGAGCCAGCAGAACCAATAAATACAAATTTATCACAATTTAATTCGCTACATGCTAAACAAAAATCTATTATGTTTGGTGCCCCAATATTTAATTTTATATGCAAATATTTTTTACCATTGACTTCTATTTTATGGGCTATGCTTTCAAGTCCGCCTTTGAATAAAAATTGAGATTTGATTTTAGATGAATCAAAAATATCTTCTACAGACCAAACAGGTGCAACAAAAACACAATCAAAATGTTCTGATGATGGAATACCATAAACCAATTTTAAAACATCATCTGTGTTGGAATATTGTTTAAATAAATTTATTATTTTATTCATCTAGTCGCCCTTTGTTTGCACTTTTTTTGTCATATTAATGTAATTATATACCATTTGTAATCCGGATATAATTGATGGTATAAATGTCCCGTTTTCTTGCATTTGTTGAATTTCTTGTTGTGTTGCCCATTTAGCATTTTGTACTTCTGATTCTTGTAATTTTAAATCTTTGATATCAGTATCTGCATAAACCAACCAAACATCAACAAAATCAGATGGTCTTTTGAATGTGCCAACCAATACAGAATTTTCAATTGTTGGTTTTATGCCCAATTCTTCGACGGATTCACGAACACAAGTATCCCAACTTGATTCACCTTTTATTGCACCGCCCCCAGTTTGCCCCCACATATTAGGAAACTTTTTAGCAGTTGCAACACGTTGTTGTAATAAAAACTGATTAAATTTATTAATAAACCATACATGTACAGATAATTTATTTAAACCATTTGGAATAGGTGATTTTCTGTCTGCAGAGCCAACAATTTGACGGGCGTTATTATAAAGGTCAATTATTTCAGGCATAATTTATCCTTTTAAAGTATATAAATATGTTAAATTAAAAATATGCTATTTCAATATTTATTTTTTTACAATGTCGTATTATGTTGATATTTTAAGTTTTTATGTTATTTTACTCACCTATGAAAAAAGGCAAAACATAGATGAAACCTGATATAGAAAAAGCAAGAAATAGGGTAAAACGAGATGTTTTTTCAGAATATTCAGAAGCATATATTGTGTCAAATGAATATGTACATAGTGCATTAAAATTTGTTCCAAAAAATGCGAATATTTTAACTATTGCTGGTTCTGGGGACCAAGCAATGTTTTGTTCTTTGAAAAATCCAAAAAGCATAGATACATTTGATATTTCTTATAATGCAAAAATAATTATGGATATAAAAACATCTGCTTTGCAAATATTGGATTGCGAAGATTATTGGGAATTGCTTTGTCGTTTATACGAACCTTTGGATATATTAAAAATACACAATATGCCAGAAATAGTAAAAACATTACCAAAACAAGAACAATTATATTTACAACAAATGCGTTATTATGAAATTTTTAGTATTGGATTACCACCTTCGAAATATCCAAATTCTTTTCCTAATGAACGTGAATATATGCAAATGCGTGAAAAGATTAAGAAACCTTTTAATTTTATCTGGTCAGACATAGAATCTTTGCATATAAAATTAGATAAAAAATATGATTTTATACATTTATCAAATATTTTGGATTATATAGATGACAAGAAAATAAAAAAGATAATATTATCTTTGTCAGAATATACAAACCCAGGTTGTAATATTTATTTTGAATCACATTCTTATTATCGTATAGGAACCAAAAAAATACGTAAGTGTTGCGAAAAAATTTCACAAATTACCAATCAAGAATGGGTGTTTAAAGAAATACCAAGTGTTAAAAGATTAAGATGCGTTATTCATCGTGTAAGATAAAAGAGCAAAATTAATTTCGCGGTCTATCTTGCTTTTGCCGTCCATGAAGATAGACAGAAACGGACTAGGAGACGCAACAACACAGGTCAAAGGAGTTTAAAACCTATGTAATAATTACGCAGGCAGCGGGAACTGATATTAATATCTTTTATTTATCTCAAATACCCTTGTTAAATCAGTTGAAATACAAAGAATATCAGATACTAAGTTAAGGGATTTTCTGATTTCGCGTATTTCAGGATTGTTAGATTGTGTCATTTCTAACAATACGTCCAACACTAATTTATTGTTTCGATTTTTTCCTTGCATTTGATCACGTTCATATAATTCTCTTACAATAGGTTGTAACCATGATGGAAAGTCAGCAGGGTTAAAAGGTTTTTTGTTTGGTTGAAGATATGAACGCCAATATCTAAAGAAGTAAGAAACAATCAATAGTGCCAAAAGTGATTCCAAAGAATTTGAATGAGGATTAATTGAATAAGGGTCTATAAGATGTAAAAGTGCCAATATATCAGAACGGGATAGGGCGTATAAAAATCCTGTCCAAAATACATAGAACAAATAATCGTCGCGTAATTCATTTGCGTCTGCATCTTTCAATAATTGCATTAATCCGTCCCATTGTTCTTGAACAGGGATATTACGAATAGATGCTCTTGGTGCAGGTGGAAATGGATTGTTTCTTGGTGTTATGCTTTGAAAATAGCGTGATTTCATTATTGACTCCTTAGGTTATGTGGTTCTTATATAGGGATATTTTCTGTTGTGTCAATACCCCCGATTAAAAAATATTTATCTGGGTCACAGGAAGGTTTTTGTGGCCCAGTAAATATTAGGTTTGCGGATTAACAGGAATGTGTAGATATCAGATGTCCAGTTTCATCATATACATATATCCAATTACCGCGTTTGATAGAAACAGAAGACCCAGTGAATCCGTGTAAGTCCCCTGAAATAGTTGTTTTTAAACTTGATTTTTCATCGTAAACGTAAACCCATGCGCCACGTTGAACTGCAGTAGAGATTGCCATATTTTTATCCTTTTTTTATATTGGTTCATTGTTCAGAAACGATTCGTTTTATCATTTCTTTACAATCAAAATATAATTAATGCTTAGGACAAAAATGGTCCAAAAAAAACACCCTAATAGGTGTTTTATTTAAATTTTCTAAATTTTATAATATTTGGAATTTTTATAAGAAAATATATAAATGGTATGGTAATCAAAGCCCACCATTTATTTATATTCATATTAATATTAAACAAAGACAATGTTTCGCACGTCATACATATAAAACTGAATATAAATACAACCAAACTTATCATTGTGTTGATTTTATAAGGGGAATAAGGGTAAGAACTTAGAATCTTTTTGTTATCTATCTGTTTGTGTAAAACATTAGTCAAAGAATGTTCTTTGTTTGATTCTAATTCTTTGATATGTAGTTCCCAATTTTCTTGCCAAAATTTAGAACCGCGATTTGATAAATACCAACTGAAAGCCAAAAAAGTAAATAACATACTGAATAACAAACTGGCAATAGGATTTGTTGGTTCCATGGTTTTGATTTTCAAATATCCGGCACCAATAATACTGATAAACCCAAAGAAATAAAGTGCACGTTGCCAATAAATTTGGATTTCTTGACGCCAATTTTGCCACGCAATATTTAATTCTGTATCAGTATTAGAATTTGTTTTCATAAAATTTCTCCGTTTTTATTCGTTTATAAATCCACCTGATTGCATTTTCCATAATTTAGAATACACGCCATTTTTCCGAAGTAATGATTTATGTGTTCCCATTTCAACAATTTTGCCATTAGCAAGAACGATTAATTTATCCATATTACGTAATGTTGATAAACGATGGGCGATAACTATGGTTGTTTTGTTCTTTGATAATTCAGCAAAAGATTTCTGAATTGTGGTTTCAGTTTCACTATCCAATGCAGATGTTGCTTCGTCCAATACTAAAATAGGGGCATCTTTTAAAAATGCACGTGCGATGGCTATGCGTTGTCTTTGACCGCCTGATAATTTTATTCCCCTGTCGCCAACAAAAGAATCATATTTATTTGGTGTAGATAAAATGAATTTTTCAGCAGATGCACGACGGGCTGCTGATTTGATTTCTTTGTCAGATGCACCAATACGGCCATATTCTATGTTTTCACGAATTGTGCGGTTAAACATAGTTGAATCTTGCGGAATAAATGCAATATTTTCATGCAAAGATTTTTGAGTTATAGTTTTTATGTCTGTGTCATCAATTAAAATACTTCCATTTGTTGGGTCATAAAGACGTAAAATCAAATTTACCAATGTTGTTTTTCCAGCACCAGATAAACCGACTATACCGACTTTTTCGCCAGGTTTTACTTTGAAAGAAATATTTTTCAATACCAAACTTTTGTTGTATTTGAAACTAAGGTTTTTAATTTCTACCGAAGCATTTTTTATAACCAATTTTTTTGCGTTTTCAATATCTGTTATTTTTATTGGTTTTATCAAACTATCATAAGAACCCACAGAACGACCAATTCTTTCAATAAAACCTTTTAATTCCATAATTAAATTAAATGACACAGCACTTATACCAGTAAAGACACTTAAAGCAAAAGATATATCAGCAATACTTGATTGACCCGTAGAATACATATAACCACATAATACGATTAATGCAGTCATACCAATAACGTCCATTCCATAATTACCAGGGCCCCAGAACCAGCGGGAAAGGGCATGACCTGCGCGTGCTGTTTTTTCATAATCTTTACGATATGGTTCAGCACATTTTTGTTCGTATTCTGTATGTGCAAAAGTTTTTACTGCGATAAAATTGGAAAGCGCATCTAATAAACGTCCATGTAATGTGTTTAATGTGCGTGATGCGTTTGCTGAACCTCTTAATGAAGAATTAATTCTGCATATTCCGAAACCAATACGAAAACTGGCGGCTAATAATATAACAACAACATATTGCCAACCAATTACAAATAAACCACCAATAGTTAATGCGAAAGCACATAATACAGCAATCATACTGCCAAATACGATTTGTATTGTGTCATAAAATCCAGTTGATATCCCGTCTATTTGAGAATTGATTTTCCCAGGCATAGAATTAGCATAATATTCAATGCTTTGATTAAATACATATTTATATAAATCGCGTGATATTTTATTATATGAACGATATTTAATCGTGTTATCAAATACAACCCAACGCAAAATAGCACCGCCAACCAACAAAGAACGAATGACAAAATAAAGTATTGCGATTGGTATGATTTTATCAAAAGCGTCAGATATATAGGTGTTTTCTAATGTTGATATAACCATCTTGATAAAAAACGCAGGTATTATTGTATGTCCTGCTGTATCAAAAGCAGAAACCAAAGTATAAACAAAAGGCCAACCTTTGGCATATCTGAATAAATTTTTAAAATAAAAAACAAGAACGCTTTTAGGAAATGTAATCATAACATATAAATTATATCATTTTATTCCTATGCTTGCAAATCATAAAAAATACACATTTTTATTTAATAAAAATGGATTAAAACAAACGGACAAAAATGGTCTGAAAGAATTATCAGAATGCTTTTTTGCTTTAATTTTCAGAAAAAAATACGTATATATATAGTAAATAAAATTTTTAACGAAAAGGCGAAAAATGAAAATATGTATATATCGTGGTACGAATGAGATAGGTGGTAATTGTGTTGAATTGGCTTCAAATAAAACACGTGTGTTGATGGATGTTGGGATACCTTTGATTTCTATGGAACAAAGGGAAGTGCCGGTAAGTGAATACAAAGTTCCTTGCGCTGGGTTATATAAAGATGAAAAAGCATCTGTTGATGCAATTTTTATTAGCCACGGACATCCAGACCATTATGGTTTATTACCAATTGTAAATAAAGATATACCGGTTTATATGTCAAAGGTGTTGCATGAAATTTTATTAAAAATACAACCTTTGTTGCCGGGCGGTTTTGATATTTCTGATTTAGATATTCATGATATCGAACCTGATGAATCTGTTAAAATTGGCGATATGACGATTACAGCACGTGCTGTGGACCATGCACCTGGGGCTTATGCTTATGAAATAGAACATAATAATAAACGCGTTGTTTATACTGGTGATATTCGTTTCCATTCAAATCAAAAATATAAATCATGGGCTTTGGCGAAAAAAGCAGTAAACCCAGATTATTTGATTATGGAAGGAACGCGTTTATCAAGACCTGAATTAAAAGAAAAATATCCAACTGAAAATGCAGTTTGCGATGGTATGAAAGATTTAATTCGTGATTCTGGTAAATTAACTTTTATCAGTATGTCTTCACAAAATATGGACAGGGTTGTTTCAGTAATAAAGGCATGTCGTGCAACTGGTAAAACTTTTGTAATTGACCCTTATACAGCAGCATTATTTGATGTATATCATGAATTAACCCCTAAATTTCCAAAAGTAGAAGATATATCTTGTGTTCGTATTTATTATGGTATGAGTGAATCTATCGTTAATCGTATGATAAAATCAGGCCTGTTTTATAAACACAAATCACAAAAAATTACCAAAGAAGAAATTATGGCAAAACCAGATAATTTTGTAATTAAATATAACTTGAAATTGGCAAGATATTTATTGAATAATGTAATCAAAGATTATGATTTTATATATTCTATGTGGACTGGGTATCTTGACAGACAAAAAACATGGGACAGATATAAAAAGCATATCACAGAAATACATACATCTGGACATGCTGAAATAATGGCTTTACAAAAATTTGTAAAACAAATAAAACCTAAAAATTTGATACCTATACATACAGAATGTAAAAATGAATATAAAAAAATGTTTGGTGTTGAAAACACTATTGTTTTAAACGATAACGAAGCAAAAAGGATATAAAATGGCTATGCAAACAAATAATATAGTTAGCGCACAAGAAAATTGGCAACGTTCTATTTCTGAAGCTTTTTTAGAAAGATTTAAATCTGGTAATTTAAAAAATTTAAAAAAATTAATAGATAAAAACGGTAGATATAAGTCAAGATTTATGCTGAATTTACGCGGAAACAGGGTTATAATTTATTATAAAGGGTTACGTGCATTAACTATATATGATGCTGGTGATGAAGAAAAACAACAAATTGAATATGAATTTGAATGTACAAAAGAATATGTAAAAGATACTGTTGATTTCCAAAAACTTGGTGTGTCTTTGGTTAAA
>JAFZIM010000082.1 GCA_017554365.1 Alphaproteobacteria bacterium
CGTCATTGTGCCGCCAAGCGTATATTCTGATTTAATCGCATTAACATCCATTTCATCCAACCATTTTGGACGCACAGAATCCAGTTGCGCGACATATGAATGATAACCATTTACGTTCAACATATAATCGTAAACACGTGTATATGTTTCGTTTTTACGATCGTCTAACGATTTTTTATTTGACGTAGCCGTTTCAGATTTTTGCGATTTTTTGTCGTATCTGGAACAAGATTGTGTCCAAAAAAAGCCCGATATAAACAACGCACAGGCCAATAAAACAATATTTACTTTTTTGTTCATATTTTTATTCATATTTTCATAATCCTTTTAGATATTTTGCCGCAAAATATTAATACAAAAACACAAAAATGTCAATATAATTATCTAGTTTTATTCTGACTTATATTTTTTTGAGCATACGTCGCCGCAAAATCTTGATTACCATCGAACAAAAGGGCCTTGTCACAATGCGTGATGACAAATTCAGGTCCTGATTGCAAAATATTCGTTCCGTCATCAAATGAAATCGTGTTATATCCGGCCTTAGCATGGGCAAACATTGTTTTTACAATATCGCCATTTGGTTTTTTAAATATAAATTTTTTAATTCTGCAAACGTCATCTAATATAACCTTGTGCCCAAACCCAAACGATAATTTCGCCTTGGCAGACACAGGCTGTTTTTCACAATTTTTAACAAAATCAGTCACACATAAATTATTATCTGCAAACATTATACTGCCCGGGGTTTGTAAAACATAGCCCATTTTCCCGTTTTTATACCAGATGGTGTCATCACCCCAATTTACAACCTGGTTATGCAGGGTTATTTTTATACCCATCGGTGTTTTCATGCCTGCAATTTGCTTGCTTATCAAATTTAGTTCAAAGCCATTTGGATAGGTTTCTTTTTTTGAATGCCGCAATCTATATGATCTGAAAAATGGGGATCTGGACGATATACTGTATTTATTAAAATCCAAATTAATAATCAATCCATCTTTGTACGCGAACAAATAAGCATTGTCGCCGATTTTTTTGACTTTTGGCCCACGAATATCGACAATTTTCATATTAATTAATTTTTTATCCACATTAAAACCGTCTTCGTTTTGACGCAATTTTTCACGCAAATTTTCATCGAAAAAATTATGACTAAGTTCTTTGCGCAAATGTACATATTTTTGCCATTTCAAAAAATCTTCGTGTGATATAGCACCTATTTTTTCAACATATGCCCACGCATCTGATTTTTGTAAATTGTGTCCCCGCATAAGGCAATGTTCCATCACACTGCATTCCACAGAAAGAAGACTCGCTAAAAACCAAGACCGATTAAGGTAATAATTTATGTAATCTTCTTTTTTATTCATTTCATCAAAATCATCTATTATATTTGCACCCGGCAAAAGTTTTTTAATCGCCCTGTTCAAAGGTTTGTGTTTTACATCTAATAATGGACGATTTAATTCGAATACAACATTTTTATTTTCAGCATAAACTTTTTTTGCACGTTGAACAAATTTAGAGTTACTTTCCAATGCATCACGCACTATACGGTTTGGATTAATAATGCTTATAATACGTCGCATTTGATTTAGTATTTTTATATATACATCTTTACGTTGATAGATTGTATGATCATAAACATTGCAAAATTTAAGATATGATTTCAGATATTCAGCACGTTTTGCATTATTTTTTGCCGATTTATCAGGCGAAAAACAACCGAATCCATCCAAACTATCCCATTGATGACGAATAAAATTACGAATGTTTATGTAATCTTGAAAATCATCCACAGAATTAATCAAACCTTCTTGTTTGGCCAAGACAAAAACTCTGTCATCTTTTTTATTTTTTGGCAAATTATATCTTTCGCGCAAAATACTTTGGAATTTTTCAACAAAAGACCCCAATGTTTCCAAAATAGTATTTTCATTTTTAATCAACATTTCTGCGGCCAAAACATTTGCAGATACTTTTTCTATATCATTTTCTGGTATATTATAAAAATCTTTGAAAAAACGTTCAGCCAAACGTAATACCGCACAAAAATCTGTATATGTTTCTTGGTTTTCAACAACACTTACTATGGGGTCGTCTTTTTTTTCAAAATCAACACATCTAAGTTTATAGTGCCCATCAACGATAAATTCCACATCCCCAAGTTTCGCATTTTCTGAAAAATAGAATACACAGCGTTCTGTGGTCGATGGCGTTTCCATATTCGCCCCCTTTGAAACATACGGCGGAATCGTAAAAATTGGTGCCTTTACCACATTTTCTGTGGTTTTAATATGTTGCAAAACTACAAAAACCTTACTTTCATCACTCGAAATATTATTAGCAATAAAATCATCAAATTTTTGTTTATCTTCTATCGTTATTGGTTCCGGAATCCATGGCCAATTACGCTGCTCTAAATTCATGTCTTCTAATTGATGGTATGCCAAATCATATGGATGCGATTCTTGTAATACCTGTTCATGAAGACGCACAACACACAAAAAATCATCGTATATGGCGGTCAATTCATCAATTTGGGCCGGCGAAAAAGGTTTATAAATATTTTTGTTTTCGTTTGTCATACTAGGAATAAACTGTTGCGCAAAAAACATATTTTGTCAAGAAAATTAAAATAAAAAAGCAATGATAAAAACCATCCCTGCGCAAAAATTAAAACCGGCATTTGCCGGTGATTAAAAATGTTTTTTTATAAATTCACGACCACATTGGGATTTTAAATATTTTTCAAAATCTTTTGCCTTAAATTCATTTAATATCGCAAAATATGCTTTGATTTGCCATGGTCGATATTTATCGGTATAACCAATATGTTCATAATTATGTTGTTTTAAACGACGTTTTAAATCGTCGGTATAGCCAATATAAAAATTATCTGGCGAACTGATACTTTGTAAAATATATACATAAAACATATTATTGCCTACAATTGTTGTTCACCATATTGCGATATCTGTCCGTCTACGCACACGTAGTGTGCTCCGTCGCGACATCCGTTTCGCGTGATTAAAATCACATCGCTCCGTCGGATTTACCAATCGCGACGGAGCGAAGCGAAGACGGATGGTGGATGTTAAGAGACTCGAACTCCTGACCCTCTCGGTGTAAACGAGATGCTCTAGCCAACTGAGCTAAACATCCA
>JAFZIM010000083.1 GCA_017554365.1 Alphaproteobacteria bacterium
ATTCTTGAATATTATCTATGGTTGTATTGTTGCAACTTGCTATACCACTTACTGTGCCATAACTATATTGGTTTTTCCATTCATTGGATTTCATATTTTTTAACACAGGGTCATCATTACAAGATTCTGGTGGATTACCATCATCATATTCACAAAAATCGTATGAACTTCTAGTATAATTTTTTATACGCTGAGCGCTTATATCAACACGCTCTAATGGATTGTTTATGCTATCACCTTCTTTGTGATAACCATTTTCACAGGTTAAATCTGTAATTTTACAAGCGTTTATCTCGTCAAGAACACATGTATTTGTATCACTGTAATATGTTTTGCAGTTCGCATTCCCATTTGTTGAATTTCCATAAACAACATTTGTTGCATGTCCAGCAACATATGGGTTGCGTGTCGCACAAGATACTGTATTTGCCGCATAACACGAATCAGCACTGGTTCCCGTTCCGTCTGACAATGTATATGCGCCATTTGTCGCAGTGGAACATGATGTTAAACCCTGGGCATTATTTTCGTCATAATAAACACCATTTTGAACACCCGAACAAAAAGAGCCTGGCACATCACAATCTATTGGTGATTCTGCGCCCGCTGGCAAATATTGTCCCGCGGCGATTTGATATAATATATCTGTATATTCCGCGATGGCGTTAACTGAACCCTCGTACACGCCCGCCATGTTGGTTTCGGTGGCGGCGTTATCGTATGTTGTATTTTCCTGCATCAAGCCATTTGACGGAAATGTTTCCGCAATTGCTGGTGCAACCGATATTATTAACATAGAACTTAAAAATAGTTTTTGTTTCATCTCTCAAACCCTTTTTTGCAATATAAAAACAAAAACCGTCAAACAAAAATTTGGCGGCTGGAGGTTGAGAACAATCCAAACAGGAAATTGTGCCGTTTATTTTAATATATCACGGCCCTCCAACCATAATAAAGTTGGAGGCATTTTACGTCTGCTTTTTCGACGCCCATTTGGCGGGGTTCTCACACCCCATCAGAAAAACTCTTTCTGACATTTTTATTATATCAAAAATTTGGCTTTGAAAAAAGTGTAAATTTTATTCATATCTTAAACTATCTATTGGGTTTAATTTTGCCGCCTTAATCGCAGGCATAACGCCCGAAGCCAAACCAACCACCACAGCAACCCCAACTGATAAAATAACCGGCCATATTGAAAATGGAACATTATAATGCAATATAAATCTTCCAATACCTTGGGATAAACCAACGCCCATTATTAACCCAATCATAGAACCAATAAAAGATATCATTACTGATTCTGATAAAAATTGAATTATTATAACATATTCGCGTGCGCCAATCGCTTTGCGAACACCGATTTCACGTGTTCTTTCTGCAACAGATACCAACATCATATTCATAATTCCAATAGAACCAACTAACAAAGAAACACCTGCAATCGCAATTAACAATAATTTTAAATATCCAGTAATAGTATCCATAGTTTCCATAATTTGTTTCATATCAGTCACTTGGAAATCATCTTCATCGCCATCTTTGATTTTATGCCTTTGACGAAGCAGGGCGGTTATTTGTTCCGTAGCAACAGCATTATCTGCATCTTGGAATAATTTTAACGCAATCATAGAAACAGAATTCGGAAAAGACGAACCTTGGACTCTTTTTTTCAGGGTAGTTATAGGAATTAAAACCATATCATCTTGAGACCCCATGGTTGAATCACCGCGTTCTTTTGTCATACCAACAATCACAAAAGGCATATTTTGTATTCTGATAATTTCACCAACTGGATTATCAGGCATACCTAATTCTTTGGCTGTATCAGGCCCAATAACAGCATAAGTAGAAGCATTTTTAACCGCATTATCATCAAAAAATGTCCCATATTCCATTTCTATACTTTGAATTGTCGTATAATCAGGATACACACCCAACATAGCAGTAGCCCAATTTTTATTTCCATAAATTGCCTGAATTCCCATACTTTGTGCTGGTGTAATGGCTGCAACATCTGGCAATTTTCCAATTTGTGCTGCATCATCAAGCGTCAGGGTATGTCTGTTTCCTGTTCTTATTCCGCCCCTGCGCGCAGCCCCAGCACGAATAACAATTGTATTTGTCCCAAGCGATGAAAATTCATCTGTGATAGATTGTTGAACAGTTTCTCCAACTGCGACCATTATAACCACAGCCATAACACCGATAATAATTCCTAATATCGTTAAAAACGAACGTAATTTATTTCCACTGATTGATAGCCAAGATTCTTTTAATATATCGCCTACATTCATCTTTTGTGCCTTTTTTCTGATTTCAATAAAACATTTTCATTTTTTGGCACAGGCCCATCATAAACAATTCTTCCGTCATAAATATGTATTATTCGATTTGTGTATTTAGCAATCTCGAATTCATGGGTTATCATCACGATAGTAATTCCCATTTCTTTGTTTAATTTTTTAAAAAATCTTAAAATTTCATTTCCCATTGTGGAATCAAGCGCACCTGTCGGTTCGTCTGCCAATATCAATTTAGGATTTCCAGACAAAGCCCTTGCTATTGCGACCCTTTGTTTCATACCGCCAGAAAGTTGTGTTGGTAAATAAGTTTCAAATTTTTCAAGACCAACTAAATTTAACATTTCACGTGAACGTCTGATTCTGTCGTGTTTAGGCATTCCACGATACATCAAAGGCAACATTACATTATCAAGTATATTTCGTTTAGATAATAAATTAAAATTCTGAAAAACAAATCCAATATATTCATTTCTAACAACTGCTAATTCATCATTCGTCATTGTTGTTATATCACGTCCATATAATTCATATTTTCCAGATGTTGCAGAATCAAGCGCACCAATTATATTCATACATGTAGATTTTCCAGAACCACTTGGGCCCATAATTGTCACAAATTCACCGACATTTACATCAAAAGAAACATCAAATAAAACTTGCTGAACCCCGCCAATTTCAAGCGGAAACCTTTTACAAATTTTATTCAAAGATATTATTTGTTTATTCATATTACATGTGTGGTCGCATAGTGCTTTTGTTATTAGAAACCTGACCTGTAAATCCAACTATGATTTTATCGCCTTGCTTAATTTCATCAGAAATAATCTGTGTTTCAGTCGGGGTCACAATTCCTTTTTTATATGGAATAAAAATAATTTTTCCATCTCGTTGAATTGCAAGATGTGTCTTAGGCCCTATGTTTTCAGGTATATTATCTGTTAAATTTTTATACGAACGAATTAAAAGTCCCGAATTTTTTGTTTTAAAAATCTCTTTGGCAGAAGCAACCACAACCATTACAAAAGCAGTCATACCAGGCATTAATTTTAAGTCAGCATTATCAACATCTATGACAACCGTATAAATAACAACATTTGATTCTGTCGTAGGCGACAATCTTATTTGACGAATCACCCCATTAAAAGTTTGATTAGGGTAAGCATCTACATTAAATGTGACTGGCAGACCTTCTTTTATCATACCTATATCCGCTTCGGACACAGCAGTTTCAATTTGCATCTTTGATAAATCTTCGGCGATTTCAAAAAGGTCTGGGGTTTGGAAAGATGCAGCAACCGTTTGACCTTTATCAACTTTTCGCGAAATAACCGTTCCATCAACAGGCGAAGTAATTGTCGCATAACCTAAATTTGTTAAAGCACGTTCATAAGAATATTGTGCTTTATTTACCGCTTGTTTTGCCTGTTCGTAATTATTCTGTGATTGTTCCATTTCAGCACGTGAAATAAAACCATCTTTGTATAAAGATTTATTTCTTTTGTATTCACTTTCATTATATTTTAATTGTGATTTTGCAGAATCTAACGACGCTTTTGCTTCATCTACGGAAGATTGCAGAACAGATGGTTCTATCTTTAATAAAATATCACCTTTTTTTACATGCGAATTATAATCAACAAAAATGTCTTCTATGGTTCCTGAAACCTGAGAACCAACATTAACCGTATTCACAGGCATTATTTCACCTGTGGCTGTCACAATTTGTGTTATTTCACCATAAATAATATCTGTGGTTATATATTCTTTTTTCTTTTTACTATATTTTGAATACAACCAAATACTTGATATAGTTATCACAATTAAAATAATTAAAACCCACCATTTATGTCGCCACAAAAATTTAAAAAATTTTTTTATAAAAGATTCATTTTCCATTATCATAATCCTTTAATTCACGTCTGATATCACCGATAGCCAGCGCAACAGAAGCACGTTTTATAAACAAATCATATTTCGCAGAATTATTTTCTTTTTGTGCATTTGTTAAATCAGATTGTGCGGTCTGCCAATCAAGCATAGTTGCACGTCCAACTTTATACATACCAGAAACAACCCGTTCACTTTCGGTCGCAGATTTAAGAAGTGTTTTTGTTTGTTCTAATACATTAACAGCAGTTTTATAATTTTGATATGCACTAAACACATCCATCATCACGCTATTTTGTGTTTCTTGTTCCATGTATTTTGCCTTTTCATAATTTGATACAGCAGATTTAGCATTATACATATTTGCAAAACCAGAAAATATAGGCATTGATACAGAAATACCAATATGTCCGTCTGCTTTTATTGACATATCATTAAACATTCCACCGAAAGTTTTATCTGTCACACCAAAAGAACCATTCACAGAAAATGAAGGTAAATTTTGCAAAAAAGCACTATTTCTTTTATACCACGCAACAGCAGTTTCAGATTTAGATTTTAATAATTCAGGTCTTTTCTTTTTTGCTATTTCTATTAATCTGTCTAAATTTTTCATTTCTATATCACTGCCGAAACTGGCTGGCATATCTTTGATTTTTATATTTTCTGTGCTTGGAAAAGATAAAAATTTCAATAAATTCGCTTTGGTAATTTCACGATTATTTTTTGTTCTTTCTAATGCTAATTGCGAAGAAGCCAAATTTGTATCTGCCTGATAAACATCTGCTTTGGCTACTGCACCGGCTTTGTATTTTTTGTCCGCAGTATTTTTTGCAGTTTGTGCGACAATTAACGCAGATTCAGCAGATTTTACATTTGCATCCGCAGTCAACAGGGCATAATAACCATTAACCACAGAATAAATATAATTTTGAATACTATCGTTATAATCAAAACCAGCCGCCTTGTATAATTCTAAACTTTCTTTGAAATCTGATTCTCTTTTTCCAAAATCAAAAATTAAATACGACGCGGAAAGTGAAGCATTATAAATCCAATCATCGTGTTCTGTATGATTGCGTTTTACATTGCTATTCATTGAAACAGAAGGCAGATAATATGAATACGATTTATTTTTTATATATTTATTTGCCTGTAAACTTGCGTATGCAGCCGCAGTTTGTGGATTACGACAAAGCCCAAGATTTATAACTTGTTGCAGGTCTAATTCTTTATCTGGGACATGACGAATAGTCGCACAATTATTTTCTGCAAATGCTATATTTGGCAACAAAAACAAAATATTTATAAATTTTTTCATTTTTAATCTCGGTTTTATATAAAAGATATATATTTTCGCCCTTAAAAAACACAGGAACAATTTCTTTCACTTTTTTCATAAAAACCTAATTTTTATGTTGAAATATCTTTTTATTTTGCTTAATATGCTTTTACGTGAAGGCCAGGTGGCAGAGTGGTTATGCAGAGGACTGCAAATCCTTGGATGCCGGTTCGATTCCGACCCTGGCCTCCAATTCTGATTAAAAATGATTAAGCAAATAACTCTTACCAATTTTAGAAATCACCAATCTTCAAGAATCAAAATTGATAATTCTAAAAATGTTATTATTACAGGATTAAATGGCGCTGGAAAAACAGCAGTCTTAGAAGCAATATCATTACTTTCTGGGGAACGTGGCTTACGCGGTGTAGAAACACAAATGTTGGCACGTTTTGATGGCGACGGCGGATTTTCTGTATTTGCGACATTATTTGATGATAGTGATGTTTGCGTATATCTTAATTCAGGCGATACAAACAGACATGCAAAAATAGATAACGAAAACGCAACTTTGTCTGATTTGGCAAAAAAATTAAGAATCGTTTGGTTAACCCCAAAAGAAGATAGATTATTTGTTGAATCTTCATCAGATAGACGCACTTTTTTTGATAGATTGGCAGCCAGTTTCGAACCATCGCACCTTGGGCGAATAACCAGAATTAACAAATTAATGTCGGAAAGGGCAGGCGCAATAAAATCTGGGGCTGATTCAAATTGGTTGGACGCCATAGATAAACAAATTTCATCAACCGCAGTTGCTATCGCAGCAGACAGAATAAGATACGCATCAGAAGTAAATTATTTCTTTGAAACTGGGGCAGTATCAGTTGATGGTATGATTGAAAATTTAATTATGGAAACTAATGCAACCAGCGCAGAAAATATTTATTTTGAATATTTACAAAAAAATCGCGAATTAGTTGGCGATAAAATGGTCATAGATGGAATCCATAAATCTGATTTTGGTGTCTTTAACAAAGCATTAAATTTACCAGCAAATATAACATCTACGGGACAACAAAAATCTATCTTGATTGATTTGATTTTAGCACACGCAAAATTAATACATGTAAAAACAAATCAAAAACCTTTGATTTTATTAGACGAAGCAGCAGCCCATCTTGATAAGGAAGCCAGAACAAAATTATTTAATGATTTAAATGAAGCAGACGCTCAGGTTTGGGCGACAGGACTTGATATAAATGTATTCCAAGATATTCCAAATGCTTTATTTGTTTCTTGCCAAAACGGACAAATAAGTAATATAGTTATATCGGAGAAAAAAGATGGCAAAGATTAATTATCAAGAATTATTAGATAACGCATTAAAATCAGTTGTCAAAGAAGCACTTATTCACGCACAATTTAATGGTCTTGGCGATGATGCGAGTTTCTTTATAACATTCAGAACACGCGACCCTGGGGTTGTTGTTCCTGATTTTCTAAAAATAAGATATCCTGATTTTATAACGATTGTCTTACAATATTCTTATAATAATTTGAATGTATCTGATAAAGAATTTGGTGTTCAGTTAACTTTTGATGGACGACCATTTTTTATACGCGTTCCATTTTCTGCATTGGTTGAATTCAAAGATCCATCTGTTGATTTTATGTTGTCATTTCAAAACAAACAGGGAACAATACCAACACCTGATAATGACATAGAATTACCATTAGAAGAAAAACCAAATACAATTCCTGATAATGGTCGTGTCGTTGATATGGAAGAATTCAGAAAAAAGAAAAATATATAAAAAAAAACACCGGCGATTGCCGGTATTTTTTTATTCTTATATTATTCTGATTTTTGTTCTTCTTCTTTCTTTTCTTCGGCCAAGAATTTTTCCAACCAATGATTATCTGTTTTTAATTGGCGGACATCAGAATTTTCCAATAATTTTTTCTGTAATGGAATTGTTGTTTTGATTCCTTCAATTACAAATTCGTCCAAAGCCCTTTCTGCACGCATAATACATGCCGGTCTTGATTGTGCATGAACGATTAATTTTGCGATCATAGAATCGTATGTTGATGGTATTGTATAACCACTATACACAGCACTATCCACACGAACACCCAAACCACCTGATGGTGCATACAATGTTATTTTTCCAGGATTTGGAATAAATGTTTCTGGGTCTTCTGCATTGATACGAAATTCAATCGCATGGCCGTGTGCAACCAAATTAGATTGTGTATAACCCAATTTTTCACCGGCTGCGATTCTTATTTGTTCGCGAACTAAATCAATACCATAAACCATTTCAGTCACAGGGTGTTCAACCTGTAATCTGGTATTCATTTCAAGAAAATAGAATTTACCATCTTCGAACATAAATTCAAATGTTCCTGCATTGGTATATTTCATTTTCTTGGCTGCGTTCTTGCAAACTTCAATCATATCATCGCGTTGTTTTTGGGTAAGTATTGCCGCAGGGCATTCTTCCATAACTTTCTGATTTTTTCTTTGCAAAGAACAATCACGTTCACCGAAAATTACAACATTGCCATGTTTATCACCCAATACCTGAAATTCAATATGGCGTGGGTGAAGTAATAATTTTTCCATATAAAGTGTATCATCACCAAAAGCAGTTTTAGATTCTGCTTTGACCAACGGGAACGCTTCGCGTAAAGCGTTAGCATCACTAATCGCACGCATACCGCGACCACCACCACCAGCAGCGGCCTTTATCATAACAGGATATCCGATTTTATCAGCCCAAATCAACGCATCTTCAATTGTTTTTATTGCGCCATCAGAACCAGGAACCACAGGCAAACCACATTTTATAGCAGTTTTTTTTGCGTTAACCTTGTCCCCCATTTTGCGAATCATATCAGCATTTGGCCCAATCCAAATCAAACCATGCTGTTCTACTTTTTCAACAAAATCTGCACGTTCTGATAAAAAACCATAACCAGGATGAATTGCATCAGCATTTGTTAATAATGCGGCAGTCAAAATAGCAGATTCATTTAAATAAGATTCACTACTTTGTGCAGGCCCAATACATACAGATTCATCGGCCAATTTTACATGCATCGCATCTTTATCTGCGGTTGAATAAACTGCAACCGTACGAATACCCATATCACGACACGCACGGATAACACGCAGTGCAATTTCACCACGATTAGCGATTAAAACTTTTTTTATTTGTGGCATATCAAACCTTATTCAATTACGATAATAGGTGTATCAAATTCAACAGCAGTACCATCTTGAACCAAGATTTCTTTGACAACACCATCAACATCAGATTTAATAGGATTAAATGTTTTCATTGCTTCAACCAAAGCAACTGTATCACCCGCTTTTACTTCAGAGCCGACCTTTACAAAAGGTTTAGCACCTGGTTCTGGGGATAAATAAGCAACCCCAACCATAGGTGATTTTAAAACATGTCCTGAAATTTTATCTTCTGTATTTGTTTTTTGTGTTTGAACAAAACCAACTGGGGCAGCAGCAACCGCCTGTTGTTTAGATAAATGAATATGTTTACGATATAAACCCAATAACAGTTGACGTTCCAAATCAAGTTCTGTTATGCCCATTTCATCCATAAGTTTGGACATATTTTCAACTGTTGCACGAAACGATGTCATAATTTAAAATCCTTTATTTGTATTTTTATTACATTATTAATATAAATTTTATCACATAGAAATCTTATGTCAAGGCACAGGATCATAACCACATCCGCCCCCAGGTCTGCACCGACAAATTCTTTTTATTCCAAGGTATGTCCCATAAAACAACCCGTATTTTTCTATGGCTTGTTTTGTGTATTCACTGCAAGTAGGGTTAAATCTGCAAGCACATTTGCCACCAATAAATGGCGATATACCACGCTGATAAAGCCGTATACACCAAATTCCAAAAGATGATAAAATTCCGTTTTTTTTCATTATTGAATTTTAGAAGATATTGTATTTAACATATCTTTCATCTGATTTCTGCCATCTTCACGTTTGGCTTGCAATATATCTGGTCTTGCAACAAAAATATAATCCAAATTATCCAACATTAAATCTTCATTCCAAGCAACCCAATCACGCAATAATCTTTTTGCACGATTACGTTCCACAGCCAATCTGAAAAACTTTTTACCAGCAATAATTCCGTATCTTGCTATGCCATCTTGCTTTACATTTTTGGTTTTGATTATGAACAAATCACCCTGCAACGAAAAATCATTTTTCGCTGTTAAAAAATCGCTATATTTACGAATTACTGGTCTTTTCATAATTCTTATGATAGCAAAATATATTGAAAATCAAATAAAAAAGCAAAATTTTATACAACCGCTTGATTTTTTTAATGCCTGTTTTATAATACGACCAGACAGAGTTAAGGAATGAATTTATGTATAATTGGTTATTAAAATTTTTCTCGGCAGATATGGCTATTGATTTAGGGACCGCTAATACACTTATTTATGTAAAAGACCGCGGTGTCGTTTTGAACGAGCCATCTGTGGTTGCTGTCGCAGAAAATAGATTATTGGGCCGTAAAGAAATTTTGGCAGTTGGTGCAGAAGCAAAACAAATGTTTGGAAGAACACCTGGTTCTATTTCTGCTGTTCGTCCTTTGCGTGATGGCGTTATTGCTGACTTTGAAGTAGCCCAAGAAATGATTAAATATTTTATACGCAAAGTTCATCAAAGAAATCTTTTGGCTGCACCTTTGATTATTATTTGTGTGCCATCTTGTGCAACCCCTGTGGAAAGACGTGCTATTCAGGAAGCCGCTGATGCAGCCGGTGCAAGAAAGGTTTATATTGTTGAAGAATCAACCGCTGCGGCTATTGGTGCTGGGTTGCCTGTTGATAAACCTGTCGGTTCAATGGTTTTAGATATTGGTGGCGGAACAACAGAAGTTGCAGTTATGTCTTTGGGTGGCATTGTATATTCTAATGCTGTCCGTACTGCGGGCGACCAAATGGACGAAGATATTATTGAATATGTCCGTAAAAATAAAAACCTTTTGATTGGTGAAAACACAGCAGAAGAAATCAAAAAGAAAATCGGTACAGCAATTCCACCAAAAGACAAAGCAAATGAATTATCTATGAAAATCAAGGGACGCGATTTGATGAGTGGCACACCACGTGAAGTAAATGTCACAGAAACTGAAATCGCATCTGCTTTGGCACAAACCGTTCAAAAAATTGTGAATACGGTTCGTTTGGCTTTGGAATCAACACCACCTGAATTGTCTGCTGATATTGCAGATTTAGGTATTGCAATGACAGGCGGTGGTTCTTTGT
This sequence comes from Alphaproteobacteria bacterium, assembly GCA_017554365.1. GTDB lineage: Bacteria > Pseudomonadota > Alphaproteobacteria > Rs-D84 > Rs-D84 > Enterousia. The sequence continues at coordinate 10,812 of JAFZIM010000083.1, forward strand.
TGCGTGGTTTAGATGCCGCAATTCGCGCTTCTACTGCATTACCAGTGTTTTTGGTTGATAACCCATTGGCTTGCGTTGCAGTGGGAAGTGGTAAAATGTTATCTAACATAGATAAAAACAAACATATCTTACAAACTATGTATTAAAAATACCGGCAAATGCCGGTATTTTTTTTATTTGATTTATAACCTACTTTTTTTAGTGTTTTTATTTGCAAATCTAATTTTTACTGATATAATTTATTTGCTTTGGGTGGTTAGCTCAGTTGGCTAGAGCGTCACGTTGACATCGTGGAGGTCGTTGGTTCGAGCCCAATACCACCCACCAGAATTAAAAAACCGAAAATAAAATGCGAATGAACAAATAATTTTTACAAAAAATTTACGGGAATTGAAAAACGCCCGTCTTGGGCGTTTATTTATAAAAAAGGAATAAAAAAATGGCACAAAAATATCTGATTACATCTGCTTTACCTTATGTAAATGGTGAATTACACTTGGGACATTTGGTTGGTTGTTGGTTGCCAAGTGATGTTTACGCAAGATTTTGTCGTGCCATGGGACGTGATGTTTTGTTTATATGCGGTGCTGACGAACATGGAACAACTGCTATTGTTGGTGCTGCCAAAGAAAACATGCCTGTAAAAGAATATAACGATAAATATTATGCAAAACATTTGCGTGCTGTGTCTGATTTTAATTTATCTTTTGATTTTTATGGTCGTACACACACTCAATTACAGGAAATTTTAATTCATGATTTATTTAAACGTCTTGATGACCAAGGTTTAATAGAAGAACGCGAAACAATTCAACCTTTTTCTGTTGATGACAATATGTTCCTTGCAGATAGACAATTGGTTGGAACATGTCCGAATTGTGGTTATGAAAAGGCACGTGGCGACCAATGCGATAAATGTAGTGCAACATACGAAGCAACCGAATTAATTAACCCTCGTTCTACTATTTCAGGTTCTACAAATATCGAAATGCGTCCAACAAAAAATCTGTTTTTCTTGGCTTCTAAAATGCAAGATGAATGGAAAAAATGGTTGGAAGAACATGCACCAAAATGGTCCAAGACCGCATCTTCTATTGCACGCGGTTGGGCGAACGAAGGTTTAATTGATACATCTATTACACGTGATTTATCATGGGGAATACCTGTGAATAAACCTGGATATGAAAATAAAGTTTTCTATGTTTGGTTTGATGCACCTTGGGGTTATGTATCTATATCTCAGGCAGCAAACAAAGATTGGGAAACTTGGTGGAAAAACCCAGATTGTTTTTACGCACAATTTATGGCAAAAGATAATGTAAAATTCCATTCAGTATTTTTCCCAGAACAAGAATTAGCAATGCACGATAATTGGAAAACTGTTGATATGTTAAAATCAATGAATTTCCTTAATTTCGAAGATGGTAAATTTTCTAAATCCGAAGGTAATGGAATATTCCTTGATCAGGCAATTGATATCGCCCCAAGTGATACATGGCGTTATTCTTTGATGGCTTCTGCACCTGAAACGGACGATTATTATTTCAAAATCGACAGATTTGCAGATGTTGTTAACAAAGATTTGAATGGCATACTTGGGAATTTTGTTTCACGTGTTTGCAAATTATCAGCCAAAAATTTTGGAAATTTTGTTCCAAAATCTGGCGACACTGATTCAGAATTGGTAAATCAAATAAATGAAAAATTAAATGAATTAACAACATCTCTTGAAAAATGCGAATTCAGAAATGCTATATTTGCATTACGTTCATTATGGGCAATTGGTAATGAATATATGACTGAAAAAGCACCTTGGGCTTTGGTCAAAGATGGTAATTTGGTAGAAGCAGAACATGTTTTGAATAATTGTTTTCAATTAATAGATTTTTATTCACGTGTATCTGCACCTTTCATACCAAATACCGCTGAAAAAATGCAAAATATATTTGCAGAAAAACATGATTTATCATGGCCAAAAGAATTTGAAAAACGCATTCTTGATGGAACAGAATTCACAATTCCTGAAAATTTATTTGAAAGAATTGATGATGACAAGGTTAAATTTTTAACTGAAAAATTCTGTACTAAAAAAGATGATAAACCACATTTAACAATTGTAAAAATCGTTGAAATCCAAGACCACCCAGAACGTGAAAATTTACATGTTTTGACAATAACTGATGGCAACCAAAATTATAAAGTTGTTTGTGGTGCACCAAATGTTCGTGAAAATATGTTGGCTGTATTTGCCCCAATTGGCGCAATATTACCAAAGACAAATAAACCAATTAAACCACGTAATGTGGCAGGGGTTGAATCTGCTGGTATGCTTTGCAGTGGTGATGAATTAAATATTTCTGATGATGATACATGTTTATATGAAATATCAGATGAAACAAAATTAGGAACACAATTTTAATGGAACAACCAAGATATAAATCTTATCACCTGGAAAAACCAACAATTCATAAAATAAATATATGGAATTATGAAGCTACACATTGTTTTTTATATATGTCCTGTGATATTTGTAAAAACAAAAACAAGTGTCTTCATATAAAACATAAAAGTGAAATTTGTGTTGTTGCACCAAAGATAGATAAACTTTTATCAAATTTTTGTGTGGCTCGTGTTTCAGGTTTTACATCTGATGAATTTTATATAGATAAAAAATATATAAAACATTCACACATAGAACGTTTCAAAGAAACCGCTAAGTTTTTAAGAATGAAATACATAGTTGATGACAATGTCAGGAAATAAATTAATTTTAATGTCTTGTTGCGCCCCTTGTTCTTGTGGGGCTATTAAGCAATTAAAAGATGGCGAAATTCCAAACATAGATGATTTTATTGTTATGTTTTTTAACCCTAATATTTTCCCTGAAACTGAATATCAAAAAAGATTAAACGAACAAATAAAATATTGTGAAAAATTGGGTGTAAAATATGTCGTCGGTGATTACAACCACGAAGATTGGAAAAACCATGTAAAAGGATTTGAAAACGAACCAGAACGCGGAAAAAGATGTTCTAAATGTTTTGCTTATCGTTTTTGTTTTGCAAAACAATACGCCAAAGAAAATGGATATAATGCGATTGCTTCTGTATTCGGGGTATCACGACACAAAGACCAAAACCAAGTTGATAATTCAGCAAACGAATCTTGTGGGGAAATTAAATATTTACCAATAAAATGGAACGAACAATTAAGACAACAAATAAATCACGAATCTGATTTTTATCGTCAAAATTATTGTGGTTGTGAATTTAGCATAAGGAAATAAAAATGGCAGAATTTTGGGACGTTTATGATATCAACGGAAATAAATTAAATAAAACAATTCAACGCGGTGGCAAAATTTTATTACAAGATGGTGAATACCACATGGGGTCTGCTGTTTTTATTATTGATGAAAATAAAAACTTTTTAATTCAACAACGTTCTTTTTCTAAAAATCTACTTCCTGGAAAATGGGCTATAACTGGCGGGTCCACTGTCGCTGGTGAAAACGCAGAACAATGCGCAATTCGTGAAGTTAAAGAAGAATTAGGTATAAAATTAACACCTGCTGATTTAAAATTTTTAATGATATATACTCTACCTGAACGTCATGTAATTGTTAATCTTTTTGTGGCACAAAAAAATCATGATATTAAATACAAAATTCAAAAAGAAGAATTAGAACAGGCAAAATGGGTTTCAAGACAAGAATTAATTGTTATGCATAAAACGGAAGAATTTTATCAACCTTTGTTCTACGAAATTTTAGAAAAAATAAGATAAAAATTGATTTTCAGCATTTTTCTTCTATAATTTTAATATAAAAATAACAAAAGGACGATTATGTCTTCTATCTATGTTTTCCCAGGTCAGGGTTCGCAAAGCGTTGGTATGGGATACGATTTATATAAAAACAATGCCGAAGCAAATGCAGTATTCAAAGAAATGGATAATGCATTGGGCGAAAATTTATCAGATATTATATTTAATGGCCCAATTGAAACTTTGACATTAACAGCAAATGTTCAACCTGCGATATTGGCGACAAGTGTTGCTATGTATCGTGCTGCGAATTTACCAAAACCAGATTATGTTGCAGGACATTCTTTGGGTGAATATACAGCCCTTTGTGTTGCTGGTGCTATATCATTATCAGACGCAATTAAATTGGTTCGTTTACGCGGTGAATCAATGCAAAATGCTGTCCCAGCAGGTCAGGGTGCTATGGCTGTTATTTTAGGTATAGAATATGACGATTTAAAATCTGTTTGCGAACAAGCAGAACAAGAAACAGGTTTAATTTGTGATATTGCAAATGATAATTGCCCGGGCCAAATTGTTATATCTGGTGCAAATGACGCAATTGAAAAAGCAATTGAAATCGCCAAAGAACATGGTGCAAGACGCGCTATGAAATTGGCTTTATCAGTTCCGCCACATTCAAGATTGATGTTGCCAGTTGTTGATATTATGAAAAATGCTTTGGATAAAATAGAAATCAAAGAACCAATTGTTCCAATCATTTCAAATAAAACATGTAAACCTATGACAGACATAGAAGAAATCAAGGAAGCATTACTTTATCAAATCACACATGGTGTTCGCTGGCGCGAATCTGTATTAAATATGGTTGATATGGGAATAACTGATTTAACAGAAATTGGCCCAGGTAATGCCTTGGTCGGTATGGTAAATCGAACAACAGATAAAATTAACGCACATAAATTGGAGATATAAAATGTTTAATTTACAAGACAAAGTTGTTTTAATAACTGGTGCCACAGGTGGTATCGGTGGTGCTATTGCAGAACAAATGAAACAAGCCGGCGCAAAGGTTGTTATTACTGGTCGTAATCTTGAAAAATTATCTGCATTTGATGATTCTTTTGTAAAAATTCAATCAGATTTATCTTTGGAAGGTGCTGCTGAAAAATTAGTAAATGACACAATTGAAAAATGTGGTCGTATTGATATTTTAATCAATAATGCAGGTATTACCAAAGACACACTTTTAATGCGTATGACTGACGAACAATTTGATGATGTTATCAATACTAATTTGCGTGCAACATTTAAAATGTGCCGTGCTGTTATTATGCCTATGATGAAACAAAGATCTGGTCGTATTATAAATATGGCGTCCATAGTTGGTGTCGTTGGTGGTATCGGTCAAACAAATTACGCCGCATCTAAGGGTGGAATGATAGCATTAACAAAATCTATCGCAGCCGAAGTCGGAAGTCGCGGTATCACAGCAAACTGCATCGCACCTGGATTTATAAAAACACCTATGACAGATGTATTAAGTGAAGATTTGAAAAAAACATATCTTGCACAAATTCCAGCAGGTCGTTTTGGCGAACCAGTTGATGTTGCAAACGCATGTGTATTCTTGGCAAGTGATGAAGCATCTTATATTAACGGCCAAACAATTCATGTAAATGGTGGTATGGGAAGATTTTAATTATGCAAACATTTGATGTGATTGTTATTGGTGGGGGACATGCCGGCGTAGAAGCCGCGTCTGCTTCTGCACGTCGTGGTGCAAAAACACTTTTATTGACTATGCGTGAAAGTGATATTGGCGCTATGTCTTGTAATCCGTCAATTGGTGGCCCAGGTAAATCACAAATGGTTGCTGAAATGGCTGTTTTTGGTGGTGTTATGCCAAATGGTGCAGATAGTAGCGGTATTCATTGGCGAACATTGAATGCTTCGCATGGTGCTGCAACTCAGGCATTACGCGCACAGATAGACAGAAATTTTTACCATAATGCAGTTATGGAAATTTTGAAAAATACAGATAATTTAAATGTTATTTTTGAACCTGTATTTGATTTAGATATTGAAAATAAAATCATAAATAAAAAATATACTGCTAAATCTATTGTGTTGACTACTGGGACTTTTTTGGGCGGACTTGTCACACGCGGAAATGAAAAAATTGCATCTGGTCGTTTGATGGATAATGGTGAATATCAGGACAATGATTCACATATATCTGGTGTATTAAAAAATGCTGGTTTTGAATTATTAAGATTAAAAACAGGAACCCCAGCGCGTATATATCGTGATTCTATTGATTTTAGTGTATGCGAAGAACAACCAGGTGATTATCCACACGATTGGTTTGGGTTGGGCGATGAAAAAAATACTTATAATGATAAATGTTTTATAACACATACAAATGAAACTACACATGAAATAATACGCGAAAACATTAAAAACGCCCCAATGTATAATGGCGACATAAGGGGTTTAGGCCCAAGATATTGTCCGTCCCTCGAAGATAAAGTAATGCGTTTTCCAGAACATAAAACACATCATGTATTTCTTGAACCAGAAGGTTGGAACAGCGATTTAATTTATCCAAATGGTATATCAACATCATTTGGTACTGAAATTCAAGATATTTGGATAAGAACAATCCCAGGCCTTGAAAACGCCCGTATAGCGCGTTATGGATACGCCATAGAATATGATGCAATTGATGCCAGAATGTTAAAACCTACATTGGAATCCAAAGATATTTCTGGTCTTTTCTTTGCAGGTCAAATTAACGGGACATCAGGTTATGAAGAAGCAGCAGCCCAGGGGTTAATTGCTGGCGCAAATGCGGCTGCATACGCATTAAATATCGAACCTTTAATCTTAGACAGAACGAATTCTATGATTGGTGTTTTAATAGACGACATAACAACATTGGGTGTTGATGAACCATACAGAATGTTCACATCACGTGCTGAATACAGATTAAATTTACGCAGTGATAATGCAATTTTAAGATTGGGTGATATGTCTGAAAAATTAGGTTTAATCACACATGAAGAACACGAAAAGATAAAACAAATGCGTGAAGACATAGCACGTGAAAATGATAAATTTTATGCGGGCTATATTGCAAGAAACGAAAGGGAAATCGCAAATTATAAAAAAGATAGCGAATTAAAAATCCCAATTGATTTTGATTATAAATCTTTGTCTGGTTTAACAAATGAATTGGTTGAAAAAATGACCAAGACCAGACCTGAAAACATTGCTACTTTGTCAAGAATACCTGGAATGACCCCAGCAGGCATAATGGTTGTATTGCGTAAATTAAAAAGCGGTAATAAATAAAAACCTTGAAAACAGGTGATGTGTTTATTATTATTCGATTATCGCCGGAATAGCTCAGTTGGTAGAGCAGTTCATTCGTAATGAAAAGGTCGCAGGTCCGATTCCTGTTTCCGGCACCATAATAAAAACAACCGGCAGATGCCGGTGTTTTTTATCTTTGATAATCATCTTTGATGGAAGACATTGAAAACATATTTTGTGCATATTGTTCACAGAAATTTGCGATATCATTGGCTTCTTCACCAACAAAATATAATGTTGGACGATTTGGAAAATTGATTTGTAATGGGCCAGTCAATTTACCATCACTGGTATAACCACGAACATTTGTATTGGTTATATTTTCAATATCTTCTACAACCCATTTGTTGTAAGTAATAGAAAAATCATTTGATGAAAAAGTATATTTCTTTGCTTTTGCAACACCACGTGGTGTAAAACCTTTAACATCAAAAACTGAACTTTGAATATTTTCTGAAACAAACAGGGTTTTTATGATATATTTTATTTCGGCTGTTGATAAGTGTTTTTGTTTCATATCTTCACCACCCTGTTTATTATATCATGTTTTTTATCGTATTCTTGGATTTTTTTTTGTTATTAGTGGTGTATTTTCATTTACACCTTTTTCATTACACAACTTATCAATTTCCATCAGATAATTTTTCAAAGGCGATGCAGCGAACATTCTTTGAAAAACACCACGTTTTATTCCTAAAATAGAAAAAACCTCTTTCTTACCATCACGATCAACAATATAGTTTATAATAACTTTACTTGCATTACCAATCGTACACATTTTTGTTATATCATCACCAACATAGGATACTTCGTTTTCTTCTATGTCTTTGATAATACTTTTTACAAAATTTTCTAATTCTTCGATTGTCATTTAAATTCCTGGTTTCAATACATATTATTTTAATACTTAAATAGTTTTTTGTCAATGTTTATTTCTTTATTATTTTGCATAAAAACACACACTAAACTTGATTTTTCAAGAAATTCGTTGTATAAATGTAGATATGAACAAAAACACAATAATTATTATTAAATAGGCAACAACTGCGCTTTGGCGGTTGCTGGGGCGCGTGGACGCCCATTTTTAATGTAAAAAAGGTAAAAAACAATGGCATATCCTAAAACTGAACCAAAAGCAAATTTTTCCGCGCTTGAACACGAAGTTCTTTCATTTTGGCGTGAAGATGATACATTCCATAAAACCCTGAATAAAACAAAATTGGGACATCCTTTTAATTTTTATGATGGCCCACCTTTTGGAAATGGTTTACCACACTGGGGACATCTTGGGGTTTCTGCAATTAAAGATATGGTATCTCGTTTTCACACAATGCGTGGTGAACATGTTGTTCGTGAACTTGGTTGGGATTGTCATGGTTTGCCTGCTGAAAATTCAGTGGAAAAAAAGCAGGGAAAATCTGCAAAAGATATTGTTGCAGACGAAGGTATATCTGCTTTTTGTGATATGTGTCGCAAAGATGTCACAACATACACTAATGAATGGTTGCGTTTTATTGAAAGAATAGGTCGTTGGGTTGATGGTGGTGATAATTTTGGTTATCGCACTATGGATAAAAATTATATGGAATCTGTGATATGGGCGCTTAAACAATTATACGACAAAGGTCTGCTTTACAAAGATTTCAAAGTTAACCCATACGATTGGAAATTGGGGACGGTTTTATCTAATAGTGAAGCATCAAGTGAATATCAAGACATCGTTGATGATACGGTCACAATTTGGTTTGAATTGGAAAATGGGGATAGGGCAATTGCATGGACCACAACCCCATGGACTTTACCTGCAAATTCCGCATTGGCTGTAAATCCAGATATGGTTTATGTTCGTATGAAACACAATGACGGCCATGTTTATGTTTTGGCTAAATCAAGATTAAAATCATACGAAAAAGTTTTTGCAGAAAGTGAAAAACTTGGTGAAATCAAGGGTTCTGAATTAGTTGGTTTACATTATAAACCTATATTCAATTATTATGAAAACCAAGACCCATTATTACATCAAATAATATCTGCTGATTATGTAAGCGATGGCGATGGTACAGGTATCGTTCATATTGCACCTGCTTTCGGCGAAGAAGATTATTGGGCGGCTAAGGCATTAAATCCTAAATTCCCTGTGATTTTGAATGTTGATGCTTATGGTAATTTTGATGAATCTGTGAAAGATTGGGCGGGTCAAAATATATTCGAAGCCAACCCTAAAATCATAGATTGGTTGAAACAAAATGGTATCTTGGTTAAGAAAGACCAACATAAACATAGTTATCCTTTTGGCCCACGCAGTAAAGAAAAATTGATTTATCGTGCAACTGATGCATGGTATGTTGATGTTCCAAAAATCCGCGAAAGATTAGTTGAAATAACAACAGACCAAACACATTGGACATCTGCTGGTAATCGTTTTATGGCTTGGATTAAAAATGCACGTGAATGGGGTATTTCAAGAAATAGATTTTGGGGTGTTCCATTACCAATTTGGGAAAAAGACGGGCAATATAAAATATTTGGTTCCATAAAAGAAATAGAAGATTTCTTTGGTGTAAAAATCGATGATTTACATCGTCCAACTTTGGACGCTTTGACAAAAGACGGCTGGCACAGAATAACTGATGTTCTTGATTGTTGGTTTGAATCTGGTTCTATGCCATTTGCATCTTTGCATTATCCATTTGAAAACAAAGATAAATTTGAAAAGACATTTCCTGCCGATTATATTATCGAAGGTCAAGACCAAACACGCGGTTGGTTTTATTCTTTGATGATTATGGCTGTCGCTTTGTTTGATAAACCAGCATTCAAAGTTGTCTCTGTAAATGGTATGATTTTAGACGAACAAAAAAGAAAGTTTTCTAAATCATTACATAACTATGTTGACCCAAGCGAACAATTAGAAACATATAGTGCTGACGCTGTCCGTTTGTTTATCCAAGGTAGTAATTTTATGAAAGCAGAAAGTGTTGGTGTTGATATAGAAGGCCGTGTATTTAACGATTCAATAAAAACAATTTTGACACCTCTTTGGAATGCTTATCATTTCTTTACTTTGTATGCAAACGCCGCAAACATAGTTGTCAACAAAGAACCAAATTCAGATAATTTGCTTGATAAATATATCTTGGCTGAATTAAACGAATTAGTAAAAACAACAACATCTTCACTTGAAGAATACAAACCAGATATTGCAATCAAAGAATTTGTAAGATTTTTGGATATATTAAACAATTGGTATATCCGTCGTAATCGTGATAGATTCTGGGACGAAGATGAAAGTGCATTTGAAACATTACATTATGTATTAACAACATTCTGTAAATTGTTGGCTCCTTTTGCACCATTTATTTCTGAATATATATTCAAAAATTTAACATCTTTGGAATCAGTTCATTTACAAGATTGGCCAACATATACAACAACTGATATGAAAATTGTTGAAGATATGCGCCGTATTCAAATGATTGTTTCCACAGGTAAACAATTACGCGAACAATATAAATTACGTAATAGATTGCCTTTGATAGATGCAACAATCGCAGGTGTAAATATGGAAGAATACGCAGATATAATCAAAGATGAATTAAATGTTAAACAGGTTAAATTCATCAAAGATATAAATTCTGTGGCTGATTCTTTTGTATATTTAATAACACCAAAAATTGGCGCACGTCTTGGTGTTGCTTTGAAAGAAATTATACCTGCTGTAAAACAAGGCAATTATAAAATTGAATCTGACAAATTATTGGTTGGTGATTATGTATTAAATTCAGACGAATTTGAAAATCGTTTGACAATTAAAGATGGTATTACCGGGGCTGCATTATCTGATAACA
>JAFZIM010000010.1 GCA_017554365.1 Alphaproteobacteria bacterium
GACATCACCACTTACCCCCGGACAGAATGAACCCGGTTGGTCGCATGATATTACGCTTTCGCCACCCGCAGGTAAATATTGTCCCGCACCAATTTGGTATAAAATATTTTCGTATTCTGCAACCGCGTTTACTTCGTTTTCATATACACCCGCCATATTGGTTGAAGTTGCAGCGTTGGTATATGTGGTGTCTTCCGCCATTAATCCATTTGATGGAAATGAATTTTCTGTATTTGTTGGTTCAGCCATTACAGGTGCAACAAAACCCATCGCAATAGCAGATGTTAAAAATATTTTATTTGTCATTTCTCTTTCCCCTTATTCAAAAAACAAAAACGACCAATGCCATTCGGCATTGGTCGTTCATTTATTTCGTTGAAAAAACACCGCAACAAATCGCAAGCGATTTGTTTATCTTAGCAACTCTCTCTCTCTCTCTACAGAATCGGGCGTTTCGCGTCATTTCGGTATTTTTTCCTTTCTTCTCTTCTTCCCTATTATATCACAAAATACCCCTTAAACAAAGTGCAAAAAAAACACCCACGATTTTGTGGGTGTTTTTTGTTATTATATTAACCAACCAACTTTTTCCACAAAGATTGTTTTTTCTTTGCTGGTTTCTTTACAGATGCACGATGACGTGATGCAGTTGTTGTTATACGTTTTGCTTCCACGTGTTGTGCGTTTTTCTTTTTAGAATCAGTTGATGGTTCGTGTGCGTTCAATATATCGTCTGTTTTGACGTTTTCAATTGCAACACGTTGTATTGAATATTGGTCGATATTCATTAAACTATCATCACCAACAATTACGATTTCAGTTTCAAATTCTTTTTCCATCGCAGCCAATTCTGCACGTTTTTGATTCAATAAATAAATCGCAACATCGCTTGGCACGGTCATGATGATTTTTTGTGCCGCTTTGGCTAACAATTTTTCTTGTAAATGACGGAACAAGATTATAGATGCTGTTTGAATCGATGGAACAACACCTGCCCCCATACAATGCGGACATACGACATAAGATGATTCTATGAATGAAGAACGCAATCTTTGACGTGATAACATTAACACACCGAACGCATTGATTTTAGCAACCTGAGTTCTGGCGCGGTCATGTTTCATAACTTCACGCATTTTTTGTTCCAATTTACGATTATTCTTTTCTTCTTCCATATCGATAAAATCAATTGCAACAATACCTGCTAAATCACGCAATCTTAATTGCAATGCGATTTCTTCGGCTGCTTCTAAATTAGTATTCAAAGCAGTTTGTTCGATATCTTTTTCTTTGATAGCCCTAGAAGAATTAACATCAATTGTCACCATGGCTTCTGTTTGGTTGATAACAATAGAACCACCTGATGGCAATACAACGTATGGGCCATGCAAACCTTCGAGTTGTCTTTCAACACCTGCCTTGGTCATCAATGGCAATGCTGTATCTTTGTATTGAATCAATTGTTTTTTTGGGGCTTTGCCATATAATTGAACGAAATAAGATTTTACTTCATCAAATGCTTCTTCGCCCTGAACATACATAACATCTTCTTTGTCGCTGACGAAATCACGAACGACACGGCGCAATAATGAATCTTCGGTATGAATTATAACCGGTGCAACTGATTCCAAAGTATTTTTACGAATTTCGTTCCACAAAGATGTCAAATATTCGTAATCTTTGGCAATTTCTTCGGCTGTTGCATTTAATGCAGCAGTTCTTAAAACAACGGTCATTCCCTTTGGTATTTTCAAAGAATGTAAAATTTCACGCAATCTGGCACGTTCGCCCCTGTCTGAAATTTTCTTTGATATACCATAACTATTGCGTTTTCTTGAATTAGGCATCAACACAGCAACACGGCCAGCCAATGACAAATATGTTGTCATGGACGCACCCTTTTGTCCGCGTTCTTCTTTTACACCCTGAACCAACAAGATTTGCTTTGGTTTGATAACATCTTGAATTTTGAATTCGTGTGTACGTTTTGTTAATTCATTGTTATCTTCGCCTGCACTTTGGTCGTCGTATTCTGCGACTTCGTCTTCTTCATCATTAGGGTCTTCGTCATCATCAACGATATTAGCATGTGCTAATTCTAATAATTTTTTCTTTTGTTCAGCAGTGACCTGATAATAATCTGGGTGAATTTCTGAAAATGGCAAAAATCCGTTTTTACCAGTTCCATAATCAACAAAGGCCGCCTGAAGTGATGGTTCTACACGAATAACCTTGGCCAGATAAATGTTCCCTTTTATCTGAGGTTTAGTAGTTGTTTCAACATCAAAATCAGATACGCGGTTTGTAGCGGAATCTACCACCACCACCCTTGTTTCTTCTGGATGGACACCATCCACATAAATCTTTTTTGACATTTAATAATCCTTTTGTGTTATGGGCGTATGAAATGGCAATAGAACTTTCCCATGGGGCTTCTAAGCCCATGCCAAGGAAGCACGCAACGATAACCAAAAGCGCGACTCGAACTATTGTAAAAAGCGACAATAAAAACACTTTATTACCCCATTTTATACTACATCGTAAAGAATAGCAGATGATGCCCCCAAAGGCAAGGCATTTTAAGAATCAAGTTTATGTTTTTTATGACGCAAAGGCAATTTAGATACTTTCTGTTTTGCACCTTCAAGCCATTTTTTCATATTGGCTTCTTCTATCCATTTTCTCATGCGGGCGCGCAACCATCTTTCATAAATAAAGAATAATCCGCCAACCCCGATAAGAGGCAAAACATAATAAATTATTCTGTATGCCAATAATGCACCAAATATACTTGCTTTATCTGTACTATCAGGCAAAGCAACCATAAATATTGATTCAAAAACACCGATTCCACCAGGAACCTGGCTAAATACACCAGCCACCATCGCTATCACATATAACCCTATGAATACGCCAAATGGCATATCTATATAAGGTTTAATACAGAAATAAAGCACCAACCCAGCGCAAAGTGCGTCCATTATACCCAACAATGTTTGTATCGTCGCAGTACCAATAGATGGGACATGAAACTTTATTTCACCGATACGAATACTTTTATCACAGAATGCAATTGATATCGCATAATACGCCAATATTGTCGATAAACATACGATAAACAACCCATTCACACCAAATGCAGCACCTGCAGAACCTGCAAACATATCATTTGGTACCAAGAAATAACCTATTACTGCAATCGCAGCATAACCTAAGAAAAATGTAAAACCTGAAAAGGTCAACATCTTTATAATATCAGCCCCAGGAACACGCCAACGGGTATATAAACGATATCTTATTGCACCGCCTGAAACCACCGCATGCCCTGCATTATTACTGATAGCAAACCCCAACATACCAGCCAACATCCATTTCCACCAGGAAACCTTGCGTCCGATATATTCAAGGGCTAAATAGTCATATAACGATAATGCTATATAACCAAAAAAACACGCAACACATGCCATAACCAAATTAACAAATGGTATGTGCCACAAAGCCCGGGCTATATCCATCAATGAATAATTACGTAATTGCCACCAAAGCATTCCTGCTGCAATTACAAAGAAAAAAAGCCCGGCATAACTTATAAGTTTTTTAAAAAAACGTTTCGTTTTAACTGACATAATTATCTCTTGCGGGAATAAGTTTAGCACCCCTAGAAATAAAATGCAAAGAAAATAAATTTTGTTTTTTTTAGCCCTTTTTTGTGATATAATATTACACATTGAGAATAAGGGAGTTTCCAAAATGTCAAATTATATGGATATTATTTTTGATAGAAATCAATTCACACGTGATATGTTAAGCACCAAAATGCAACCTTTTTTTATGGCGCAATTCACTGGGTTAGTGGTTCCAGCAAACAAAGCTAAAACACTAACTAATGAAGAATTAGAACAAACGATCGAATTTTATTCTAAACAAGACAAAGACCCTGCTTCTGCAAATTTGGCAAAATTGTTATACAGATTTTATAATGACCCTACATACATAGCGACAACCGAATTTGTTCAATATTGGAAATTCATCGCAGGTTTCTTAAATCACGCAGATTCAGAAAACATACATTTAGTTTTAAGCAAATTATCTATATTTGACGATGAAACTCAGTTAAAGATTTTAAAACATGTTAAGGCTAATAAAAACCTTTTAACCAAAGAAGAACAGGAATCTATTTCCATAATGGTTAACAAAAACCCAAAGGCAACATTGTTTGATAAATATATTTTTACTTCTGATTCATCTAACCTTGATTTGTTTTATGAAACAATAGAATTGCTTAAAGTTGCTATCAAGGAAGAACTAAGTAAAGATTTTCCAAATATGGAAACTATAAAGAATATGTGCACATGGGCAAAAGAATTATTGTATTCTTTTAAAAATAAATTCCCTCTTTCTTCCCAAGAATATTACACACCTCAGGGAATAGAATACAAAGAAAAAGTACTGAAACTTTACGATTTTATCAATATTACTTCTGAAGAATTTGATATAAATAAAATCTTGCAAATTGGGCCTGAACATTTTGCACGTACCACAAAAACATTAGAAGAACGTTTGGCAGATGCAGAAAAACGTGCCCGTGAAGCAGAACAAAAAGCACGCGAAGCAGAAAGCAAAGCCAATTCTTTGGAAACTTCAAATCAACAATTACAAAGAAATATTAATGGCAAAGACGAAGAAATTCGTCGCAAAGACCAAGAATTATCAGACGAAAAATCAAAAAATCAAAGATTGACTCAACAAGCCAATACTTTGCAAGCAGAAATTGATTCAAAAGATAATTTCTTGAAAACATTAAAAATGAAATTGGCTACTTTAAAAATGGGTATGTTTGGTAATGGTAAAGAATTCCAAACATGGTTGGCAAATGAACTTGAATCTCATTTATCAAAGTAATTGAAATCATAAACATATAAAAAATCCCCGAATTAATCGGGGATTTTTCTATATCCGTTCATATTTATTTTTCTTGCAAGAATCCACCGCTTTGCATTTGCCATAAATGATAATATTTACCTTTTTTACGCAATAATGCTGAATGTGTACCCTGTTCTACAATGACACCTTTGTCTATGACGACAATTCTATCCATATTACGCAAGGTTGATAATCTGTGGGCGATTGCAATAGTCGTACGACCCTTTGATAATTTATCAAAAGATTTCTGAATTGCGATTTCTGTTTCAGAATCCAAAGCCGAAGTTGCTTCGTCTAAAACCAAAATCGGCGCGTTTTTCAAGAAAGCACGTGCAATTGCGATACGTTGTCTTTGCCCGCCTGATAATTTAATACCCTTGTCCCCAACGATAGAATCATATTTCTTTTCGGTTTCCATAATGAATTTATCAGCAGACGCAAATTTAGCAGCCCTTCTGATTTCTTCCTTGCTGGCACCAAATTTACCATAGCCAATGTTTTCAGCAATTGTACGATTAAACATTGTTGGTTCTTGCGGAATAAATGCTATGTTTTCACGCAAAGAATTTTGTTTTACATCGTTAATATTTTGGTTGTCTATTACAATTTCACCCTTTTGTGGTTCATAAAAACGCATCAACAAATTAACCAAAGTTGTTTTTCCAGCACCAGACGAACCAACGATACCAACCCTTTCCCCTGGTTTAATTGCCAAAGACAAATCTTTTAAAACATATTTATTTTTGTATTTGAAATAAATATTTTTAAATTCAATGCCACCATTTTTAACAACTAAATTTTTTGCATTTTCTTTATCTGTAATATCAATTGGAACGACCAATTCTTTATATGCCTTTTTAGCAGAAGCAACCTGGTCTATGATTTCAGGGAATGTGTTTATTATGTTGCTTATAGACCCCATAACATTATAAAACACTGACAAAGTATATACCACTTCTGCGACACTTAATATACCGCGTTGATAAAGAACGACACAAAAGAATATTGTTGAGCCATACAAAATATCCCATAAAAATGTTGGTATTGCCCAAAATAAACGCATTGTATATTGTGAAAATTTGGTTGTTTCAACATATTTATCACGTGGTTTAACCAATGCTTGTTGTTCTTTTTTGGCCCCAGCAAACAATTTAACAATAGTATAATTTGAAAAACTATCAACCAATTGCCCATTTAAATTGCTGTTTGCACCTGACGCTTCTTCACTGGCTTTTTTAACCTTATTACGCAACCGATAAGCATAAATTATTCTGAACCCAAGTGCGAAGATAAATAACATAGCAACATATTTATTCATGGCGAACAATAATCCACCATTAACCAATATAATCATCAAATGCCCTGTTGTATGAACCAACATTTGACCTGCATCAGCAATTCTTTCGACATAACCTATCTGGCTGTTAATTTTACCAGACATTCTGTTAACCCAAAACGACATTGTCTGATTATGAATATAGGTTGTCATAACCTCAGAAACCTGCCTTTTTATATAAGGCAACAAATGAGAACGAAAAGTCGCCTGTAATATAGATGCAATCGTCATCATCATATTAAGAACGATTATTAATATTATTGTTGGGGTTGCGTGTTCTAATAATCCCATGCCAGCCGGTAATGGCTTTTCAAAAATATCAACAATCCAACGTTCCATCATAGGAAATATAAAACCGCCTGAAAAAGCCAACATGACACTAAGGTACCAACCCAGTGCCTTTAATTTTTGCCCTTTCATTCCATATTTCCAATAAAAAGCCCACAAAGATTTAGGCAACGAAATAATATTTTCGCTTGTTTCTTTTTTTGATTTCATGATTGTATTCCTACCATATAACAACGTTGTTATGTTAAAACAAAAAATATACTTATTCAATATATTATTTCACGACATCATGGAAAATTATTGCTGGAATTGTGCCACCTGTAATTTTGGAAGACATAGATGTATTATCATCTTTACCAACCCAAACCCCCATTACAAAATCAGCAGTTGCACCAACGAACCACGCGTCTCTGTTATTATTACTGGTTCCAGTTTTTCCACCAAATACTTTTGGCGTATATGCTTTTTTTCCTGTTCCTTTGGTCACAACTTCGTATAGCAATTGTTTCATATATTCAATTGTTTGTGGTTGCAAAATTGTTATTTCATCAGATGGATTACGTTCATAAATTATATTGCCTTTGGCATCTTTAATCTTGGTAATCGAATATGGACGCACAGATTTTCCATCATTCCAAATAACAGAATATATTGTTGTTAAATCAAGCAAACTCATTTCCGAAGCGCCCAATATTGTTGAATATTCACGTTTTAATTTATTACCCACACCCAACCGAGCAGCCATATTTAAAATTGTATCTATGCCATATTCTTGTGTTAATTTAAGCGGAACAGAATTAACACTTTTTGCAAAGGCAGTTGCTAAATCTATGCCACCATAATAACGTTCGTTATAATTCTTAGGGTTATAATCACCAATTGATATCGGGGAATCATTCACATAAGATTCTGGGGTCATACCATGTTCAAGTGCGACCAAATATACAACTGGTTTAAATGCTGACCCAGGTTGACGTAAAGCCAAAACACGATTAAATTGGCTGACCTGATAATCATCACCACCAACCATACTTTCAATCGCACCATCACGTGCAATCGCCACAATTGCACCCTGATATTCACCAATATTAGCAGATAAAGCCGCGGCAACACGCCCCTGTAATTTTGTATCCATTGTTGTATATACATATAAATCTTTATTTATAGAACCAATTCTTGATTCTACTTCGTCCATAACAAAATCAGTCCAATAACGATATATATTTTTATCTTGGGTTAAATCAATATGTTTTAATTGTTTAGTTGCTATTTTTGCCTGGTCTAATGTTATATATCCCTGCTTTACCATTTCAGTTAAAACAACACGCGCCCTTTTTATATTACGTTCAGGATTTTTTATTGGGCTATACGCAGTTGGTGCTTTTAACATAGCGGCAATTTGTGCAGATTCAGCAATGGACATTTTATTTGCACCATGCCCGAACAAAATATTAGAAGCTGCATCTATTCCACGCAACCCACCAACCAATGATATGCGGTTCATATATAAATCAAGAATTTGATTTTTATTAAATCTGTTTTCCAACCAATAAGATAATATTAATTCTTGGATTTTGCGGGACATTTTTTTATCACGCGACAAGAATATATTTTTTGCAGTTTGTTGTGTTATTGTTGAACCACCTGCTGCGAAATGTCCATGAAAAGCATTCACAGCCATCGCACGCATTGTACCACGATAAGAAATTGCCCCATGTTTATAAAATCTTTTGTCTTCTATGGCGACAATGGCCTGCCAAACATGTGGTGGTAAATTATCCACAGACACAGGCATTCCCATTATTCGTCCCATAGAACGAATTTCATTTCCGTTTTTATCCAAAAAAACTATTGCTGGTTCACGTGTTTCATGCAATATAGAATCAAGTGATGGCATTTGTAAAAACACAAATAAAACATATAAAGCAACACATGCGATAACAGACAATAAAACATTTACACAAAACATAATAAAACGTGTTTTGAAAGAACGTTTTTCTTCATCTAAGTTTTGTCTTTTATTTGTTTGTTTTGTCATAAAACCACCTATTTGTTATTGATAGCATTTTCAAAATCTTCTTCAGACCAAATGGTTATACCCAATCTTTGCGCGTCTGTTAATTTAGACCCAGCCGCAGCCCCCGCAATAACAATATCTGTTTTTGCAGAAACACTGCCCTGAGGTTTAGCCCCCATATTTTCCAAGATTTCTTTGGCTTCATCACGTGTGTATTTAACCAAAGTTCCTGTTAATACGACTTTCTTGCCATTTAAAACACTATTTTCAACAACTTTCTCGACTGGATTTTTTATATTTATGTATTTTAATAAATTATCCAAAGCCAACATACTATGATAATCAGCAAAGAAAGACACGATTTCATGCGCCATAATTTCGCCAATACCATCTATTTCTTTTAATCTTTCTTCAGACGCATTACGAACATTTTCCAAAGATTTAAATTCACGAGCCAATATTTTAGCGGTCACTTCGCCAACTTCTGGAATACCGATAGCATAAAGCACACGATATAAATCAACATTTTTTGCGTTTTCAATGGCATTATTTAGATTAGAAACTGATTTATCGCCAAACCCGTCCAAAGAACGCATTTCATTACCATGTTTTTCAATCAAAGTAAATATATCAGCCGGCTGATTTACCCAACCACGACCAACAAACAATTCAATTTGTCTTTCGCCAAGGCCATCTATGTCAAAAGCATGTCTTGATGCAAAATGTTCCAATTCGCCACGAATTTGTGCAGGACAAGCCAAAGAATTAACACATCTGCGTGCCACAGCCCCGCTTTCTTGAACCACAGCCCCGCCACATACAGGGCAAGTATTTGGGAAAACATAAGGGAATGTATTTTCGCCATTTTCTGCGACACCAACTATCTGTGGTATAACATCGCCAGCCCTTTGTACGATAACTTTATCCCCGACACGAACATTCAAACGTGCGATTTCATCGGCATTATGTAATGTCGCACGTGATACAACGACCCCACCGATATTTATTGGTTCTAATTCAGCCACAGGTGTTAAAACACCGGTACGCCCGACTTGAATTGTGATTCCGTTTAATTTTGTTATTCCACGAGCAGCAGGAAATTTATAAGCAATTTCCCAACGCGGACTATTTGCCCTGCTTCCCATTTTTTCTTGAATTGCGACAGAATCAACCTTTATCACCAAACCATCAATATCAAAAGGTATTTCGTCCCTGTGCAACATAACATCATTATAAATATCTTGAACATCTTGCACAGAATGTGCCTTCTTAGCCCACTGACGAGTTGTCTTAAAACCCCATTCTTCCAATTTATCAAAATATTCAGATTGTGTATTCCATGTGCGTTCAGACAAATCGCCATAAGTATAACCAAAAGCACTTAATTTACGTGATGCAGTTATCGCAGGGTTTAATTGACGAAGCGACCCAGCCGCCGCATTTCTTGGGTTAGCAAATTTTTTATCAGAATTTTCATTCAAAGAAATAAAATCTGCACGCGCCATATAAACTTCGCCACGCACTTCTATTACTTCTGGGAAATTGCCTGATAATTTTTTTGGAATATCAGGTATAGTCAACAAATTTGCCGTTATATCTTCACCGGCAATACCACTGCCCCTTGTTAAGCCACGAATAAATTTGCCATTTTCATAACGTGCAGAAAAAGAAAGTCCATCAACCTTTAATTCCACAAACAAATCATTACTTTCCAATTTGTTATACCAATCTGCAACTTCGTTTTCGTTAAACACATCAGATATAGATAACATAGGCACAACATGTGGATAAGATTTGAATTTTTCACTGACCGCAGCCCCAACATGTGTTGAATAGCCATTAACCGCCAATTCAGGATATTCGGCTTCTATTTCCAAAATGCGAGATTTTGCTTCATCGTATGTAGCATCATCAACAACAGGTTCATCGTTTTGATGATAAGCCACATCCCACGCATTTAATTTTTGTAATAAATCTGCATGTTCACTGCGAATAAAAAGGTCTGCTGTCTTTCCCATATTTTGATTATAGAAAATACAAAAAATTAGTGCAAGACATAAAAACAAAAAACCACCCTTTTGGGTGGTATTTTTTATCTTAAATAAAATGTTATTGTTGATACAACACGCACTTTCTTGTTTATTGCCTGTTTTTCATTATCAGACCAGGCATCTACTTGGTCGCGTGCAGTTATACTAAACACACCCTGATTAGCATTTTTAATTTTACCCAATTTTGCACCTGCATCTTTTGCAAATTGTTCGCCCGCTGCAGTTGCATTTTTTGTTGCTGATTCTATCATTTTGATTTTAATATCGTTAAGACCATTAAAAACATAGATAGGCCCAGTATAATCTTCGGATACCACCACGCCTTGCCGTACTAATTCACCCATTTTGCGTGATACAGCATCAACCAAATCAACAGAATTTGAACGAACCATAACACCGGTTTCTATGACAAATCTGTCGTTTGAATCTTGGCCTTTGCGTTCTATGTCGCTATATCCTGCATATTTATCACGAACCTGTAATCTAAGGTTTTGAATTTCGTTATCTTTGAATCCATTAGATTGTAAAAAATCATAAACTTTTTTCACATCGCTATCTATGTCAGATTGTAATTTTGCCAAATCGCCACCGACACGACTAAATCTGATATTCCAAACGGCAGTATCTGCAACCACATCTAATTCAGCCAATCCTTTGACCGTCACCGTTCTTGAAGCAACAGATTGATAAACGCCATTACCGACAAAGAAACCAGCCAGCGCAACAGAAAAAGCCAAAATTATAACCCACAAAGTTGGAATACTTTTAAATTTTTCAGATATTTTCATAAATTATCCCCCTTTCATTTATATATATGATTATAAAACAATTTTTTTATTATTTTCAAGATATAAAAAAATTCCGGCATAAAACCGGAATTTTTCAAAAGGACACCATGAATTATTTTTCACGTGCATCTTTACCAATTGCAGCAACCAACATTTTATGTCTGTTAACACCAATTGAAAAAACACTTGCACGCATTGCATTAGCACTTGCAGTAACGGCTTCCATTTGTTTACGCCAATATTCTGCTTCTTTCTTAGCGGCTTCTATTTCTTCTTTCATTTTATCATACCAAATTGCTTTTTGTTTCAATGTTTCAATTTCAGCATGTTTAATTTCAATGTTTTTTTCAAATTTAGAAACATAATCACCACCAGCAATAATTTTATTAGGGTCAAATTCTTTTTCTAACATTTGACGTGTTTTGGATGGTAAAATACCTGATTTTTCTTCAGCAAACAATAAAGATTTGCAAATTGTTTCAATTTCATAAAACGAAGGAACATCTGTTTCCATTTCTGCTTTGATATCTAATTTTGCCTGGGCTATCAAAGTATTAATTTTTTCCAGTGTATCATATTCATGCAAATTGCAGTAATCGTGTGTTATACCCAAACCATTTGCAATTGCAGAAGCAGCGACAATTCTTTCTAATTCATCACTATGTTTTCTTACTGCATCTGTATTATCACTGGCTCTGGTATGAGATTCATATCTTCTGAAATAATACAAAACAACCTTTTTCAAAGACACATTTTGTAATTTTGGTAAATTAGCCAACACAGAACGTATTGCTAATAATTGTTCATAACTTAAATCTTGTTTTTCTTTGTTTTTAAATCCGTCATTATTAAGCAACAAAGCACAACGAATTGCGTTTTCAATTTCGCTGTCTCTATCAGTATCTTTTTTTGATACTACTTTTAAGACAGGTTCTTTTGGACCTTTGATTTTATGATAAATTGAATCAATTTTATCCAAACTTCCAAAATATTTCATATATGTCTGTTCCAAAGCACTTACTTGTGTTTTGTCTTGATTGACAATTTGTTCTGAATTTTCTGCCATTTTTAACCTTTTTTGTTATTCATCGTGGAAATTATAGACAAATGATTTACAATGTCAATAAAATATTAAAACTTTATACTTCTGTTTTTTGCACTTTATTAATTGAATAAATTGTGATAAAATACTCACATCAGGAAAGGGTTTTCTGATGGGGCGTAAGAACCTCGTAATTTTCGGTGTCCGTGGGGACATAAAACACCTCCAACGTATTATGGTTGGAGGGTTGCGAATAATATCTTATGATAAAATAAGCACGCTATTTTCCGAAAATTATAGTTCTTAACCTCCAACCGCCCTTTAATTATAAGTGCGGTTTTTTATTAAAAAAATAGAAAAGAAAGGGAAAACATGAAAACAAAAATTTATTTAACATCTGCTATTGCGATGGGTTTTGTTGCACCTGTAATGGCAGAACCAACAAATACTGAAAATTCATTTCCATCAAATGGTTTAATGGCAGAAGATACTACATATACAAATGCC
>JAFZIM010000084.1 GCA_017554365.1 Alphaproteobacteria bacterium
AACCTTCGTCTTTTATGATTTTTCGCCCAACGTTTCCAAAAAGATTTCCATATTTAGAATTAGCATCATTGGCAGTAGCAAAACTTATAAATTCTGATTTTGATATTCCCAACGGACAATAAGGTGCATAACATACACATAATAATTGTTTTTGGATTTCCGTCATTTCTTGCTTGGTGTATCCTAATTCAGACATTTTTTGCCACATTAATTCTTCAACTTTCAAAAAAGTATAAGAACCATGACAATGTGCAACCACATTAATTTTTCTTATATTCCTTTTTGCAGATTCAGCATCTATCTTTTGTCCGTTTTTTGATATTCTTGGCAAAAATACAGTTTCAAATAATATTTTTACATATCTTGGGTTTATATCATCTTCTGTTATGGCATCAAATTTTGCCCTTATTTTACGACGACCATGTTTGAACATAAAAAATTTGCGTGCACGTTCATCACGAAAAGCATATTTTTCGTCTTTATCAACATCACCAAAATTATATATAACTCCATAAATACCAACTTTGCCGTCCAAACCACTTTTCTCTAATACTGTTTTTACATCACCTAAATATCCATTTAACTTCTGCCCATCAGTTGTACCATTTCCACCAAGGAATAAAACACAAGTTTCATCTATTGGAATACCATTTACAATCTGAAAACCATGCGGATTTTCTTCTGTTTTTTCAACCCTTTGTCCTATTAACATTGTACTGCGTAATCTGTCTGTATCACCAATAATACGTGCAATAGCCCTTTGATTTTCTAAACCAAAATTTTTTTGCTTAGATTTTATTTTCCCGATTATTTTTTCAGCAGATTCTTTGTATTCAGGAATATTATAACCAACAGACAATATCTTTATCATATATCCGACAATATTCTTATCAAGATTTTCATTTCTTAAATGTTTGTTTATCAATGACAAACATTTCTTTGTAATAGAATTATCAATGCTAATTATATCGGTAAGATTTTTATATAAATCCTCAAGACCTTCGTTTGAATCTGTATCAGGATATGAAATAATAAAATTAAATAATTTTTTACGTAAATCAGGAAATCTGCCATAAATCTGCGGTATAAATTTTTTGTTGATTATTTTTAAATTTTCATCTGTAAAATTTAATATTCTATCTATTAAATCTTGTCTTTTCTTAGAATCAAAATAACTTAAACATATTGTTATTAAACCAAAATTCATATCAATAAATTTTGTGTTTCCACGTTTAAATTCTTTTTGAATTTTCTTAAATATTTTTTCCAAACAACTATCTATGATAGATGGATGTTTTTTAAATATAATATCTATAACACTTGGGTCTATGATAGAATTATAATTTCTATAAATATAATCAAATGATTTTAAAACATCTTTATCAGACAACACTTCTATAAATTTTATATATAAATCTCTGATTTCAAATAAAAGATCTTGATAATAATCTTTTTCTAATTCTTTTAATTCTGCATAAAATTTATTCAAAGAATCTTTGACACCAAATTTTGATACATCAAGCATCCTAGAAATATTTTCTAATTCTTTGACATGGTAAAAATAATCTTTTGATTCAAACGCCATAATACCAAACCTATATTTTATTTTTTCCATCTTTTTAATGTCGGAAAAACTTTCTTACAATGATTACGCATTTGTTCACCTGTCATATTTGCTTGAAAAGCAAAAGGCACCATCATTTCTATATATTCTTCCATTGATACATTGTCTTTAAATTCACCATTTTTATAACAATAAATACAATAATCAGAATTTTTAGAACCATCTTTATTTGTTCCAAAAACACTTTCATTATTCATCGGCATACCGCAACTTTGACATATTTTTTGCATATAAAAAATCCTTTAATTCCGACCAATTCTCATCACGTTTTGTTGAAAAAGTTGTTCGTTTTGCCATATTTCAAATTTTTCACGTGCGATTTTTACAGCCCTATCAATTATTTCATTATAATTAGGTTCTTTATATAAACGATATTCAAATAATTCTTTGTTATTTGATTGTTGTTCTTCTTGGTTTACACTTTCAACTTTTTTCTTACCAAATGAAAATAAATGCTTTTTTTCTTGTGTCTGTGGTTTTTGAATATTTGATAAAATTTTCACAACATCTTGGCGTGCAGACACAGAATTAAAATTCTGTACTTTATCTTTCATACCTTTTTGTTCAAACCACATATCTCGTAAATTATACAAAGATAACAAACTACAAGAATTATCGTTTTTATTACTATCAGTTGCTGAAACAATATCATCTTGCTGTTTTGTAAAATCAACATTGATTTTATAATCAGGAAATAATTTACCCATAAAATCTTTTATTTCACGGCGCATATCAACACCATGAGGGTCATGATATTTTATATTTTTATTTTTATGATCTAACATCAAAGCAACTGAATGAAGCCCATTATAAACAGATTCAGATGGTATAACCAATTTGTAATAATTTACGTTATCTAATAAAGAATCTTTTAATAATTTTTCACCAAATAATATCAAAGTAAAACCATCAATAAAACTTTGGTCTATAATTTTTCCAGATTCTTGTTGATAATATCTATAACAAATTAAATCTTGAATATTACCGATACTATGTTCTTTTTTCCATACATCCATAACATCTTTGGCCCAAATATCACCAAAAGATGTGTGTATATCTAATATTTGTTTTTTATCTTTATCACTATATTTATTTGCCACCTTAAAAATCCTTTTATTTAATCCCCTTTATTATACAAAAAAACAGCCGTTTTTTCAATGGAAACGAAAGTATTTTACTTTCAAAAAATATATTGACGATAATTATTTTTGGTCTATAATCATTATAACAATAAAAAGGTAAAATAAATGATAAAACAAAAAAATATCGAATTTACAAATTTAAAAGATTTTTTGGATAATCTTGAACAAAATTCAGATAAATATCGTAGCAGTATCATAGATAACAATACTGTATTCATTGGTAATGCATGTATTCGTCGTTATATAGGTATAGACCCTGAAAACACAATAGAACAATATTGTATTTTCATAAACAACAAAGAATTCTTGATTTTGCCTAATAATAAAATATGGTGCAAAGACACAAACGATTTTAACTATACCCAAATGAAATTTTCTGAAAATGACGCAGAAAGTATGTATTACACAATATCAACAATCTTTTTACACACATTGGTTAAAAACTATAAAAGATTTTCAAATCGTCAAACCATACGTGATTTTCTTTTGATATTCACAACATCAGTTATTGCAATACTTGTAAATGATTGTTCTAATCAAATAAGTAAAAAAATTTATGATAAAAAACAAGAAAACAAAGAAATCAAAGTATCGCAAGACAGCACACAAATGAATCAAAAAGATACAATTATATACGATGCTGTTTTACAAAAAGTAAGACAATAAAACAAAAAATAAATATTGAAAAAGGCCGGCAAATGCCGGTCTTTTTGCTATGTTTTTGAAAGCGGCGAAGGATTTCCTCGACACTTCGTGTCTGCGGGGCAACCATAACGATTTTGGTGCGTTTCACTTCCAAAATCTACTTGTTGTCGGACCCCTGTGCCGGGTTCCAAATCCCAATACCAAAAATAAAATCGGGACAAGCCCGATTGAATTTTTGGTAGCGGCGAAGGGATTCGAACCCCTGACCAAAGGATTATGATTCCTCTGCTCTACCACTGAGCTACGCCGCCAGCGATACGCATTATATCAAACTTTTTTTACAATGCAACTATAATTATTCCTATGGGAATATTGGCTAATTGGGTCAAAATTTTATTTCTGATAAAGTTTTGTTATGAAAAAACTTTTATTATTAACATTTTTTATCCCAGAATTTGCATTGGCTAATACTTGCTTATTACCTGATAAAAATCCTTTTATGGGTGAATATGACGAACAAATCGCATTCGGTTTCGGTCAAGGTTTTGATACAGGAATCTTATTACCACCCCCGGTTCGCCCTGTTCCATTTTACATCGGAACGATACAATATACACAACCAACTACTTTTTTCAGAATACCTGCACGACGTTCTTTGAATTTTTCACAAACAATTGGAATAAAGGAAAAAAATGGTTGGAAATGGCAAGATTTTTCCATACCTATTTTTTATGTCAGCGAAGATATAGCGATGTTCAGATATAAACGTTTATATATGGGAATGGGCGCAGGCGTTGGATTACAAGGCAAAGAAAACGAACGTCTTGGATCTAAATTACTTTTTCAATTTAAAATTGAATTTGGTTATAACATAAATAAGAAATGGGCTGTTGAATTATTTATTCAACATTTTTCAAATGCTAACACAGCCGAAGAAAATCATTCTTATGCTTTTTATGGTCTGGGATTAACATATAATTATTGATTACCAATCAATTGGTTTATAACCATTTGCGATTAAATATTCATTAGCACGTGAAAAATGATGATTACCAAAAAATCCACGATACGCAGACAAAGGCGATGGGTGTGCTGATTTTAAAATCAGATTTTGGTTTGCATCAACAAAATCTGCTTTCTTTTGCGCGAAAGAACCCCACAACATATAAACAACATTTTTTCTGTGTTCTGCAATTGCTTTTATAACCGCATCTGTAAAAGTTTCCCAGCCCTTTCCAGAATGTGAAGCCGCCAAATGCGCCTGAACGCTTAAAGTAGAATTTAATAATAAAACACCCTGATTTGCCCATGCAGTTAAATCGCCATGTGTAATACTTTTATGTCCGATATCAGATTCAATTTCTTTATAAATATTCACCAAAGAAGGCGGTAAATCTATACCATTTTGCACAGAAAAACAAAGCCCATGTGCCTGACCAGGTTCATGATAAGGGTCTTGCCCTATAATCACAACACGAACATTTTGCAAAGGTGTTAAATTAAAAGCATTAAAAATATTTTTAGGTTCTGGATATATTGTTTTACCCGATAAATATTCACCACGAACAAAATCAGTTAATTTTTTGAAATAATCTTTTTCAAATTCGTCTTTTAAAACTTCTTTCCAAGATTCTTCTATTTTTACATTCATTTATTTAATTCCTTTATTAAATGATTCTGAGATGCTTTCCATAAAACGACATCAATATAACCGATTGGCAAACCAGTTTCTTTATGCAAATGTTTGAACATATCATCACAACATTTTTTAATATCTTTATCAAGATTTCCATTATCAATATTTTGTTCTAACCCGCTATTTCCGCCGTAAATAACGCCAAGACGTTGAATCCAAATATCATATTTAACGACATTTTCGCCTAAATTTCTTGCCAAATGATTAGCAGTTATTTTTCCAATATGAGGCAAAGTTTGTAAATATTTCAATTTATCATCAGTTGTTTTACATTTATAAAAACCATCGCAATAATCTTTACGATTTTGCCAAACTTTGATAATCGCATTTATTTTATTTTTATTATTGAATATAGATAGTAATTCTTCCTGTGTTGGATTTTGTTTAATTTTATCAACAATAATCGCATGAATTTTCTTTGCAGTTTTTTGTGAAAATCCACCAGCCAAAATAACATAAAAAACTATGCTAGCGAATTTATCAGAATCAAACTTTGTTGGCTTTGATAAAATTTCTTTGATTTCATCAAAAGAAGAATCATCGCTATCAAGTCCCATTTCACGCAAAGTGGAATCAAGAAAATAAAACCAATCTTTTGAAAAAATCTTATTCATTTGTTTTTTTGAATTGTGTTATTGCAGTATATAAAATTGAATTATCAGCAGTTTTATCAGATTCTATTAATTTATTTTTTATTCTTTCTTTTGCAGCATCAAACGCTTTTATAGAATCTTTTATTTTCTTTTCGTCTGGGGCATTTGCCAGACGATTTTTATTAACATTTAAATTTTTTAAATCGTCTGACATTTTTACCCCCCTTTAATTATTTCTATACATCAAGCGTTGCATTAAGTGCATTTTCTACGATGAAATCTCGTCTTGGTTCTACGACATCACCCATCAACATAGAAATCACTTCGTCTGCTTGCGATGCATCTGTTATTTTTACTTGGAAAAGCGAACGATGATTTGGATCCATGGTTGTTTCCCATAATTGTTCAGCGTTCATTTCACCAAGACCTTTATAACGTTGAATCTTTAAACCTGTCTTTGCATATTCAAAAGCAGTATTCAACAAAGTGAATGCGCCCCAAATCTTTTGAGATTTAGATTTCACACGCAAAGTTGTTGGTTTAGAAAATGTTTCAATCAATTCATCGCGACCAGCCATTCTTTGCCATGCACGAATTTCAGGTGAATTGATTTTTTCACGTGGTAAAACATGTGTTTCTGTGACACTGCGCAATGTGCGTGATATTTTGATACCTTCGGCATCACTTGAAATGTGCCAACCACGTTCGAATTCTAATTCTTCGTTATCAAGCATATTTTCAGCAGCCTTGAAGTTTTCAGCACTTTCGTTTTCGAATACTTTATTCAAAGCCAATGCTTCGATAAATCTTAATGGAACGATATGATTTAATGGTTGCAAATTATTTTTCATATCATCAACCAATTCCAACAAACGTTTAAAATCGGCACCAGCCAATTGTTGACCTTCGCTTGTTTCTATCATTCCGTCTGTTGCCAATTGTTCCAACAAATAATCGTCCATTTCACGTTCGTTTTGGATATAGATTTGTTGTTTACCACGTGTCACACCATATAGTGGCGGTTTAGCAACATAGATATATCCGCGTTCTATTGCTTCTGGCATATGACGATAGAAGAATGTCATTAACAAAGTTTGAATGTGTTGTCCGTCCACATCCGCATCGGTCATGATGATAACTTTGTGATAACGGAATTTTTCAATATCAAATTCATCTTTACCAATACCGGCACCTAATGTAGTAATCAAAGCACCAATTGTATCAGACCCCAGCATTTTATCGAAACGCACACGTTCAACATTCAAAATCTTTCCACGTAATGGTAATATAGCCTGGGTCTTTCTATCACGACCTTGCTTTGCAGTACCACCAGCAGAATCACCTTCCACGATGAACAATTCACATTTAGCAGGATCACGTTCAGAACAGTTTGCTAATTTACCAGGCAAACTTCCTAATTCTGGCCCCGCTTTCTTGCGTGATAATTCACGTGCCTTACGCGCTGCTTCACGTGCAGTAGCGGCCTCGATAATTTTATCGATAATCATTTTTGCGATTACTGGGTTTTCTTCTAAATATTCATACAATAAATCGCAAACTGTGTTTTCAACCAAAGGACGAACTTCACTTGAAACCAATTTATCTTTTGTCTGAGAGCCGAATTTTGGATCAGGTATTTTCACACTAACAATACTTGTCAAACCTTCGCGGAAATCTTCACCAGAAAGGTTGATTTCTTTTTTCATATTTTGTTCTGCGATGTATTTGTTTAACGCACGTGTTAAACCTGCACGGAACCCAGCCAAGTGTGTTCCACCATCGCGGTTAGGAATATTGTTAGTAAAACACAAAGATGTTTCAGTATAAGCAGTTGTCCATTGCAAAACAATTTCTATATAAGAATCATCGATAGTTTTAATCATTTGAATTGGTTCTGCATTTAACAATTCTTTGGATTTATCAAGATATGTTGCAAAACCTTTTAAACCATCAGCAGAATGGAATTCACGAACTACTTTTTCAGCACCGCGTAAATCTTCCAATATAATACGAACATTAGCATTAAGGAAAGATTGTTCACGCAACCAAACTTCCAAAGTATCAAAATCAAATGTAGTACCTGTGAAAGTATCAGGTGATGGTAAAAATGTGACTTCTGTTCCGTGTTCGTGTGTAGTTTCATTTTTAGTTATAGATAAATCCATTGTAGGAACACCATCTGCGAATGTCATACGTGCTTCTTTGTCGCCACGCCATACACGAACTTCTAACCAAGTAGACAAAGCGTTTACCACAGAAACACCCACACCGTGTAAACCGCCAGATACTTTATATGCGCCGTTGCCTTCGTTATCAAATTTACCACCGGCGTGCAATTCGCACATAATCAATTCCAATGCACTGCGACCTGTTTCATGGTTGATATCAAAAGGCATACCACGACCATTATCACGAATAGTTGTTGACCCGTCAGCATTCAAAGATACATAAACCGTATCAGCATAACCAGCCATTGCTTCGTCAATAGAATTATTTACAACTTCGTAAATCATGTGATGTAATCCGTCCCCACCTTCCCCGACGTCACCGATATACATACCAGGTCTTTTTTTAACTGCTTCAAGACCCTTTAATACCTTAATTGAATCACCAGTATATTCATTATTTACAGCCATTTAAAATTCCTTTCTTTTTGCTATGTAAAACATAGCAATTTATGATATAATTATCAAGTGAAAAGGTATAAAAACAGGAAAAAAAATGCCAACAGATTCAGTAAAAGAAGCAATATTTGCAACCAAACAGGAAAGGGAAAAATTATTGGTGGTTGGGAATGGTGTTAATGTTGTAAAATCATTCAAAAAATCAGATTTTTTGAATCCTGAACAATTTGCAAAAAAATTTCGTTTTAACAAAGAGTTAGTAGAAAAAACCATGCGAAGAATGGCTGCACTTAATTCAAAATTTGTTATGAACGGGCATCTTTCAAACATAGTCATAAAAACCAATGAAAACACATTATTGGCACATCCGATGGCATTTGAAGAAATTAAAAAACAATTAATGAAACCAAAGGTGAAATCATGAAATTCAAACTTTTATATTATGGTGATATTTTAACAAATCCAAAGAAAAGATCACAACATATTGCAGATATACGTATGCAATTTCATCCACAATTGAAAAAATTGCTCGATTTTAAACCTTGGAATAATCTTTCAAAATTCATGATGCCAGACGCGACAAAAAGCCCTATTATTACGCGTCATATTGGCGGAATAGATTTTAATCCTATTATTACACCAAATCTAAAAATGATAGCAGAATTGGAAATTTTAATGATGCACCCTGAAATTATTGGTGTTCCACGTTCTGACATAGACAATCGTGTAAAAACAATACTTGATGGTTTACGTTGTCCGCAAAACGAACATGAAATCGGGCAGAACACACCACGTGATATTGGGCCAATTTATACATTATTGGACGACGACCATTTGGTGACTAAATTAACTGTTAATACCAGCCATTTATTATCAAATAATATATTCCCAGCAGATATTCAGGCATCTCCAGACGCAATATTTATGTTAATAGACGTAAATGTCCGTGTGACAGAGGGGACACTTGATAACCTGCCATTTATGGTATAACGAAAAAATAAAATAAAAACACCGCCCAAACGGGCGGTATTTTTTAACAAAAATGAAAGTAAGGAAAACACTTTCTTTTATTGATATGCCGGAACGCATATCAATTTTTTTAGTTGCCAACCTGAACAGGTGTTGGGGCAACGAAACGCCAACCCTTGAATCTTTGACCTGGTTTGGTTGTGGCTTTGACTGGGGTACGAACATCTTCGCCGTATGTTGCGGTTCCCGCATTGTTTGCAGATATATCAGCAGAAGATGCGTCGGTCCAGTTAATCGTAATTGTGTTCGCTTCACACATTGCGGAACCAGATGGATATGCATTGAACACCGCAGCACGGAACGCGAGGCCGGTCCTCAGCGTACCACTACAGAAGTTCGCACAATCGCGTGCGCAAAAGACATCGGCGTAGTCGTCATCGTGAAACACCCAAGGACCCGTCAAGGCAATGGATGTTTGACTACCATTTGCCGTATAGCTATCCAAGTGGCAATAGCAGTATTGACCAGTACTATCAGGCAAGGTTTCTATGAAATAGTCGGATTCAACTGTATCACTATAAGGATTTGTTACACCACGTGTGCTACATTGTGCATGTCCATGGACCGTTCCTTTGTTGCCATAATCTATTACAAATTCGCCATTATTGGTTATACCGTATGTATTGTCATTATAACTAGATTCACCGTTGTTAGATAAGTACCCGTAAGATGTTCCTGCTTCACTTGCACCAATTACTGTCATAAGGTCTGGGCTGGCTGGTTTTACATGCCATCCGTTTTCACATGCTGTTGGAACACAGGTATCTGTGCCATTGCCATAATAATCGTTTCCGCTGATTGCGGTTGCGTGTGCGATAGATGAAATAGAACCATTTGCACCCATATTATTTATATCGCATGCACGATAACAACTTTCTGCACTTGACCCTGTTCCATCAGAACTTGTAAAATCACCATTTGTTGCCGTTGAACATGATGATAACCCTTGGGCTGAATTTGCGTTATATGTGACATCGCCACTTACCCCCGGACAAAACGATCCAGGTTGGTCGCATGATATTACGCTTTCGCCACCCGCAGGTAAATATTGACCCGCACCGATTTGATATAAAATATTTTCATATTCTGCAACTGCGTTTACTTCGTTTTCATACACACCAGCCATATTGGTTGATGTTGCGGCGTTGGTATATGTCGTATCTTCTGCCATTAATCCATTTGATGGAAATGAATTTTCCGTATTTGTTGG
>JAFZIM010000085.1 GCA_017554365.1 Alphaproteobacteria bacterium
AAAAAAGCAAGGAAAAATAAAAATGTTTACAATAAAAGGCAAAACTACTGATTGGGAATTAGTTATAGGTTTGGAAACACATATTGAAGTTTTATCAAACAGCAAAATATTTAGTGGGGCTTCTGCAAATTATAATCCTACTATCGCCCCTAATACTCAGGCATGTATGGTTGACGTTGCAATGCCTGGTATGTTGCCTGTGTTAAATAAATATTGTGTAGAACAAGCAATTAAATTCGGTTTGGGAATCAATGCAGAAATATCCCATCGTTCAAAATTTGCACGTAAACAATACTTTTACCCTGATTTGCCTCAAGGTTATCAGATTTCTCAGCCAGCAGAAGAACCACCTGTGGTTGGTCGTGGTTGGGTTGAAATTATGGGTGATGATGGTAATCCAAAGAAAATTTTAATTGAACGTGCACACATGGAACAAGACGCTGCAAAAAACAAACACGATATGCACCCTACTAAATCTTTTGTAGATTATAACCGCAGTGGTGTTATGTTGCTTGAAATCGTGACATTTTTGGATACTAAAAATCCTGAAAATAATTCTTATATAACTTCACCAGATGAAGCAGAAAGATATTTACGTCAAATTCGTGAAATCGCACGTGCACTTGGTGTATCCAAAGCAAACATGGAAGAAGGTTCAATGCGTGCAGACGTCAATGTATCTGTTCGTCCTGTGGGTGAAAAAACTTTCAGAACAAGAACAGAAACAAAAAATATGGTTTCTTTCAAATTTATTAAAAACGCAATTGAATACGAAGCACGCCGTCAAATAGAAATCTATGAAAATGGTGGCATTGTGACACAAGATACAATGCGTTATCACCAAGATGATGGCACAACATCTGTAGAACGTAGTAAAGAAGATGCACTTGATTATCGTTATTTTCCAGATCCAGATTTATTGGAATTGGTTATCACAGACGATGAAATTGAACGTATACGTAAAACAATGCCAGAATTACCATCTGCAACACGCGCACGCTATATCAATGAATATGGTTTATCTGAATATGATGCAAATCGTTTGACAGAAACATCTGATATTTCTAAATGGTATGATACTGCTGTTGCTGGTAAAAAAGAACGTGCAAAAGCAATCGCAAACTGGATGATAAGTGAATTATTCGCACACCCTGAAAACTTTGATATTGAAAATGAAATCAAAGAAAATTCAGACCCAGACGCACCACGTATTATTACCCCAGAAAACTTGGCTGAATTAGTTGATATGATTTCAAGCAACGAAATCAATGGTAAACAAGCCAAAGAAATATTTATCAAAATGCTTGATGGGGAACGCGGAACAATTCATGAAATTGCAGAAAAATATGGTATGAAACAAATTACTGATACCGGTGCAATCGAAGCAGCCGTTGACGAAGTTATCAAAAATAATCCAGCCCAGGTTGAACAATATAAATCTGGTAAAGTTGGATTACTTGGCTTCTTTGTCGGCAATGTTATGAAAGCAACCAAGGGTCAGGCAAACCCTGCAATGGTAAGTGATTTGTTAAAACAAAAATTAGGATAAAAAAATATGCGAGATGTTATTGTCTTTATTTCACCAGACATAGAATATATGATGCGGGATAAAATAGCACATGTTTTATCCCTAAATCATATTGAAATAACATACGATATAAATTGCGCAAATCTTGTAATACAAAAAGAAGATATTGAAGAAAGTATTCAGAAAATTTTTGAAAAATTAAATTCAAAACCTTATGAACTTGTCGCGTATCCAATAGAAATGCCAATAATATCAACAAAGAAAATTAAACACTATGTTCAAAAAAGCATCGATATAAAACGTTTTAACAAAATAAAACAAAGTAATAATAAAATTATGTATAACGCAACAAGACGAAGATAAAAGGAGTCCAAAAATGGCAAAGCAAAAAATTCCTCAAGAAATGATGGAAGCATATAGACAACTAATGCGTCCAGGAAAAGTCATCAATGTAAAACCAAAGGTTGAAAAGATAGAAGAAAAACCGATGAAACTTGATATCAAAGTTGAAAAAGTTGCAACACAATACAATGAAATTCAACAACAAGTTTTTCGTATATCTACAGAAACAAAAAAAGTTCAACATAGTTAAAGAAAATAAAAATGCAGAAATTTTTTATACAAACTTTTGGTTGCCAAATGAATGTGTATGACGGACAAAGAATTGCCGTTATGCTTGAAAAACACGGGCTTTCACAAACTGAAAATCTTGAAGAAGCAGATTTAATAATATTAAACACATGTGCAGTTCGTGAAAAAGCAACCAACAAAGTTTATTCTGCATTGGGTCGTATAAGACGTGCCAAGAAAACATCTGCCCTATTCGGCATTGTTGGTTGTGTTGCACGTGAATCAGGTGGCGATGCATTCAAAAGAATTCCTGAATTAAATTTTGTTCTTGGGCCACAGAGTTATCATAAATTACCTGAAATAATAAATAACCCTGACACAAAATTGTTAAACATTGATTTAACAGGTATAGAAAAATTTGATGAATTACCACAAATAACAAAATCACCTACACTTGCATATATTCCTATTCAGGAAGGTTGTAATCATTGCTGTACTTATTGTATTGTCCCTTATACACGTGGTCGCGAAATTTCACGTCCATTTGCAGATGTTGTCAAAGATACAATTAACGCAGCGAAATCTGGTGCAATTGAAATTTGTTTTCTTGGTCAAAATGTAAACGGATATAAATACACAGATGAAAATGGAAAATTATATCGTTTATCTGATTTAATAAAAGAAGCAGCAAAATTACCAGAAATCCAACGTATACGTTTCACTTCATCTTATCCGACAGAAATGTCTGATGATTTAATCGAAATGTTTGGCACAGAACCAAAATTATTACCATTTTTAAATATGCCTATTCAAAGTGGTTCACCAAGAACATTAAAAAGAATGAATCGTCCTGACGATATCGAAGTATATAGAAATATTGTAAAAAAATTAAAATCTGTTTGCCCTGATATTCAAATATCATCTGATTTTATTGTCGGTTTTCCCGATGAATCAGACGAAGATTTTGAAGAAACATTGAATATAGCGAAAGAAATAAAATATATAAATTCTTATTCTTTTAAATATTCACCTCGTCCACATACAGCAGCAGCACTTATGCCTAATCAAATTAGCGAACAAATCAAATCTGTTCGTTTACAAAGATTAGATGCGCAATTAAATGAAAATCAACGCGAATTTAATATGTCTTGCATTGGCAAAGAAATGGTCTGTTTATGCGAAGGCGATGATAAAACCAAACGTCATTTGGTATTCAGAACACCATATATGCAACAATGTATTGTTGAAAAACCAGATGGCGATATTGCACCTTTGCAAAAAATAAAAATAACAGATGCAAATAAAGCATCTTTGCGCGGTGAAATAATTAAATAAATTCCTTAGAAAATTGTTTTGGCATCTATTGAAAACTTATAACCAAATCTATCTTCGGTATTTAATAGTTCAATATTAAATGTGGCACCTGATGTATCAGGAATACTCCAAAATCCCATATTAAACCCAAGATAAATATCACCATTTGTTGCAATTGATAAACCTGAACCATATTTATATTTTATTGAATCTATTGCATAATCATATTTAATATCTGAACCTATTTTTAAATTAAAATTATTTTCTGATTTATCCATAATAATATTTGAATCAAAAATAAATCCAGCAAAAGGCGATATAACCATATCTTTCATTATTTCTGTATCAAAACCAAATTCACCACCAATATATCCAGAAAAACCATTTGGATTATTTTTTATATCATTATCAACATAAATATTATCTGCATCAAAAGAAGAAATAGAAAATCCAGCAATACCCCTGCCCCAATATTTATCAAACAAATATGTTTTCAAATTCAAATCTGTTCCATAAACCATTCCTTCAAAATCATTTGCTTTATCTGAAAATTTAAATTTATTTAATGTTAACCCAAAATTAAAATAAACATCTTCATATTCACCAGATAAATACAACCGAGAACCAAAATTTTCAATATCTTCTGCACCAATAAAATAAGGTTGTATTCCAAAACCAAAATCTTTGTCCGTATCTTGGTTCATATTCATCAAAGAAAATTCATTAATTATTTTCAAAGGATTAAATAATATAGAACGATTGAATCTATAAGAAGAATTCATAGCACTTTTTAATTCACGCATATTGTTTGCTTTATCCATACGTTTTAGCAATTTATCATTTGGATTTTTAGCACGCAAATTTTGCAACATTATTCCACGTTTATCAGAAAATATTTTTTGATAATTTGTTTCACGAACTATATTAAGAATTACCCCATACGGCGTATGTTGCAATTCAGATTTATGCATATTATCCATATCTTCTATGATAATATTTGTATTATCCCCAGGATTAATAAATTTCACATAATCCCCAGAAACCGCCGTATATGAATTTTTTATATAAATAGTATTTGAATTTTGAAAATAAATATTTTTATTAAAATTTTGCCAATCTCTAAAATCATTTATCACAATAGATGAAGAATCTATGACAAAATTATTCGCACCCATATTTTTCAAATCATCAAATTTAGCCCGGTCAAAATTATCAAGACGAATCGTAAAATCATCTATCATTACATCAATATTTGTCATATTTGATTCATCGTTCATTATTTGTGTAATTGAACCATGACCAGTATCTATAAAATGTCCATTTATAATTCCAGAATTTATTATATAAATATCTTTATCATTTATATCTATGTCTGCTTGAATATTTCCATTATTTCTAATATATGTTGCATCATATTTAACTTTTATTGGATTACCAGGATTTGAAGATATAATCATATCTTCATTATCCACTATAAAATTCGTAGTATTAATTTCTGCCAAAGCATATACAGCAGATGCGGAATCTATATACCACATAGATAAAAACAAAGATAATACAAATAAAATTCCTTTCATTTTGCTATATCATAGCACATAGGAATTTTTTTCTAACAATTTTTTTGTAAAACAAAACCCCGCCATAGCGGGATTTTATTGTAAACAAAGCAATTTATATTTTTACCCTTAGAACATATAACGAACACCAATATCACCACTGAAATTATGTAATCCAGAAGCAACATCAACATAGTTATAACGGGCAGCAATATCAACTTCAAATTGACCGAAAGGCATCGCTAAACCCAAAGTTCCCATACCAGAAAATCTTGTATTATCTTTACTATGAGTTCCGCCTGCTACTCTTGCTTCTGTTTCAACAAAAGCCATACCAGCACCGACACCTACAAATGGTTGAATACATTTAAAATGACCGATATTCATATATGTATTTGCCATTAATTCAATATTTTTGCTTATAATATCTGCATCTAAGCCATCAAAAGTTGCCTTCTTTGAACCTTTTGTAAAGAAAGAACCTTCAATTTCTACACGTGCTGTATCATAAATTGTCAAACCAAGTGCGGTACGCAATTGATACAAATTTTGGCTAACATCTTCTTTGTGTTTATTCAAAGAATAATTTAAATTGCCGTATGTAGCACCACCACGTAATGCGACATAAGGTAATATATCCCAACCTAGAAACGAAGTTGTTTGTTGTTGGTATGATTGCCCACCTGCGAAAGCGGGTGCGGCGATTAATACTGCCAAAGATGTGGCAATAAGTTTTTTCATAAGTTTCTCCTTTTGTTGCTGATTAATCTCAACACTATGTATTCTATCAAACGACATACAATATTTATATAGGCATGTATCCATAGGATAAATGTCTTAAACCCAATAAATCTGCCGTATAGAAGATTTTAACTAATTAATTTTTTAATAACAAAATCAGCCAACATTAATCCAAAAGTTCCTGTTATTGTTATTATTGACCCAAATTCTTTGCCACCATTTGGTAATGGTGTTGCAGTTTCAGTTGAATATACCACAGGAAAATCTTTCATTTTTAATTCATGAATTTTGTGTCTTATTTTAGAAGCCAACGGACATACACTTGTCTTTGATATTTTTGCTATTTTTATTTTTGTAATATCAGTTTTACGTGCAGCCCCCATACTTGCAATAAATGGAATGTTGTTTTCAAAACACCATTGATATAGTGCGATTTTTGATGGGACACTATCTATTGCATCTATAACATAATCAGGTTTTACATCTAATTTTGTTTTATCATCAAAAAATATATTTAATACATCAACATTTATATTTGGGTTAATATCATGTATACGTTGTTTTGCAACATCAACTTTGGCCATACCAATCGTAGAATCAAGCGCAAACAATTGGCGATTTATATTTGATTCTTCGACATTATCAAAATCAATTAAAATTATATGCCCCACCCCACTTCGTGCCAATGATTCAATAGCGAAAGAACCAACTGCACCACAACCAACAACCATAACGCATGATTGTTGTAATTTTTTAACAGCATTTTCACCCAATAATAATCTTATACGATTCAATCTATTCATTTTGTAAAACCTGTTTTGTATTATTATATATTATATTTGAAATATCGTTATTATTTTTTACATTTGCAATTTTATCAATTAATTCAGATAAATTATTATTTGATTTTCCATCAGTTTCAACCAAAATTTTATTTTCATCAATTTCTTGTATACGGCTTGAATCAAGGTCTTTATCAATTTCAGAAAAAGAAAACATAACATTATAATTATTCAACAATTTATGTAATATTTCATCACTGCCATTAAATCCATGAGCAATCATCAATGGTAATTTATTTCTTTGATATTGTTTTAATATATGAAAAATTTTATCCCACGCACCAACACAATGAATAAAAACATTTCGTTTTAACTGAATCGCTATTTCTAATTGTTTTGTGAATACAGAAATTTGTTTTTCCATATTTGGTTTATATTTATCAAGACCAATTTCCCCAACCATAAAATCCCGATTCGTATTTAGTAAATCATATAATCGGTTTTCCCAACCATCTTTAACAGATTCTATGACCCAAGGATGAATTCCAAAAGCCCCAAAAACATTTTTATCAGAATTCATAATATTGATTAATTTTTTCCAATCGTCTTCACCAACAGAACAACAAATAACAGATTCAACATTTGCCTGATATTTATGTGTCATATAATCAAGATGAGTATGCGCATCAATAATATTCATATTAAAATCTTTGTTGCATTGTGATTTCAGCAGTCCATTTTTCATATTCACGAGATGGTATATTAGAATCTTTGTTTGTATAACTTACTGTTATAGTTGGCACAAATCCCCATATATCAAATTTGCTGTTAGATAAAGATATAGAATATCTTTGAAAGAAATCTTTTTCTTTACCGACCTTTGCTATGTGATGTTTAACATAAACCCTGTCCCCTTGATATCTAGTCCAAGAAAAATTAGGTTCCAAATAAATATTAAATCCATATGGTAATACAGAACCAAACCCGACACTGAACCCATATCTGTTATTTGCATATGCATCTGCCTTGGCTGTTTCTTTATCGACATTGCCACGCAACACAAAATATTTTGTTGAATTCAATGAATAAGAAACATAAGGTGTCGCAGAATAAGTATATCCATCCATATAATCACCATATTCATCAAATATATTTTTCATTGTACGCAAAGTTAACCCGCCTGAAAATTTGCGTGTAAAGTCATAATTCGCGTTTAATTTACCACCATAAGACCAATTATATCTTTCCCAACCATACCAACGTCTATTGATTACCCCTGACAGCCAAACATCACCCCTGTCCCATACATAACGCGGTCCAGATGATGCAGACAAAAACAAATCATCATAATCATGTTTGTCATATATATTCATATAAATCATAGCGTCATTTTTCCAACGCCAATTATCAGACAATTTGAATTCGTAATTTCCACCAAGTAAGAAATTTTTACCAACCACACTTTCAGGTTCAGGCAAATCACGACACC
The DNA here is from genome assembly GCA_017554365.1 of Alphaproteobacteria bacterium. Taxonomy (GTDB): domain Bacteria; phylum Pseudomonadota; class Alphaproteobacteria; order Rs-D84; family Rs-D84; genus Enterousia. The sequence goes on from JAFZIM010000085.1 coordinate 7,981, forward strand.
ATTGTGTTCCATGACTATCTACTATAATACATTCACGCCCACCAACAGCTTGGTTGACATTTGTATCAGGTGCAGCACCAAAATTAAACCAAACATTCCAATTTTTATTTTGACGCACAACATACCTGTAATACATCATCGCCTGTTTAATATTATCAGGAATATCTTTACCCGCCATCGCAAGACGTAAATTATAATCCGCACGATACCATTGTTTTTTTTCCATATAACACAAAGCCAATTCATAACGAATCTTTGTTAAATCAGGTTGGTCATCAAGTATTTTACGATATATTTTTATTGCTTCGTCTATATTGCCTTTGCGTTGCTCTATTTGTGCCAATAAATACCAACGTTCAATTTCCACTGGACCATTATTTGTCTGAGGCATTTTAACAAGTATATCTTGGGCAGAATCATATTTCCCGGCATAAACTAAATCACCTGCCAACTTAACAACATCTATCGGCGACATAATAATATTCTTTTCAGCCAGCGCAACAATCGGCATAAAAAGAATTGAAAAAAATAACAATAATTTTTTTAACATTTGATTTTATTGTAGCGAATAAAAACACAAAAACAAATAAATTGATAAAAAATTCAGCCCGTTTTAGCGGGCTGAATTTTGATTCATCATGACTTAATGTTGTAATTTCATACCATATGCGGCCTGAACTTCATAATCACGTTCTCCATCATGAATTGTATCGTAATTAGCCTTAATTGCTGCAGTACCCGCGGCTTCACTTGGTGTATTCACACCATAATAGCCTGGGTTAAAGCTTTGAGACACAATATTGGCAGGATTATCAAAAGCACCATGTAATTGGTATTGTGAGTTAATTTTTGTTTCATCACCACCAAATTCAACCACATCTATCTCATTACCAGTCTTTCTGATTGTAACATCATAATAATATTTATTATCATCAGTACCAACTGCGTGTGAATTAAATGGCATATTCAAAGTTTGAGTCACATTATTACCATTTTTACCAATAGTCATGGTTGCATCATATGTTGTAAATACTTTTGATATATCATGGCCATCACCAGATGTTATACCATAAGCAGCCAAAATTTCTGGTTTATGTTCACCACCACCATGTATGGAAGTATAAACACGACCAACAGCCATGCCTTTATAAACCTGACCATTGATTGGGTCTAATGATGGTCTATTCGCTTCCATTGAATTACCACTGATTGCATAACCGCCAGCAAACAATTGGTAATCTTCCAAAGCCAATTCAGCATCTACCTCTGATTGTGTATGTGTTTTTGTTTCACCAGTATTCGACCACCCTGCATATCCAGAAGCTTCGTTTCCAGCATTTAAATCAACTAGCTTTGTACGATACACAGGATTAAAGTGACCAAAATCGGCATATTGTAAAGATGTACCATGTCCGTCAATATCTTTACCATATGTCGCGACTGGTAAAATTTCATCTGTACGATTCCAGTGATGTAAACCATCAAGATTAAGTTCTTCTGCCGTGGCATTCAAATCATCCATAGTTGTAGTATTTGTTCCAACCATACGATATGCCGCTTCGTCACCATATTCGATATATTTACGATTTTCACCAACAGTTACCCATTTACCATCATCAAAACCATAGGCATCTTGGATAGCCTGTTCCATAGCACCAGTATTATTAGAAATGGATATCATATTACCACCTTCTACAAAATCAGCATAAGTTGATTCACCTGTTTTGTATCTCCAATCTCCACTTGGTTGTTGTTCCCATTCACCACCTGATAAACCATTTCTCTGTTCAATTACGGTTTTCATTCTTGCTGTTATATCTTCAAGGTTATTTGGCATAACAAATTCATCATCACCAACTTTTGCATATGAATCTGTAACATATTCAAAAATTGCCGCTTCGAAAGTGCTACTATCATCGCCATCACGTGCAATTCCAGCATCAGCATTTGCACCTACACCACCTACAACCATATACATTCTATCAATCTTACCATCATCATTTATGCCAAGTTTTAAATAACCATCTTTTGTTGTATCTGCATCTGCAGCATAAAATTTAACATCATCCAACATATAAGAAGTAAATGTATAACCTCCTTCGGTTATTTGCTTAGAACCAGAACGAGAAACTACAACACCACCAGGTGTACCAGCACTTGTTGCAACAATAACTTCTGAATCCATTTTTGTAACATGTTCATTACTA
>JAFZIM010000002.1 GCA_017554365.1 Alphaproteobacteria bacterium
ACAGAGTATATATTGTCATTTAAGTAAACAAATGGTAAATCAAAACGAAAAAGTAGGGGCAGGTTGTAAAATTGCAGAATCTGGAAATACTGGACATTCTACGGGACCACATTTGCATTATGGTTTAAGAAATTCATCTGGTAGCAAGATAGACCCAACAAGTTATATAAACAAATAATTATTTTTTCTTTTTTAATTTGATTTCAAAACTGCCGTTATTTAATGTCGTACAAGATATAATTTTATCAGAAATTATGCTTTCTTTGACCCATTGTTGAAATTTAGGTCTTAAAATACCACTAGCACCAGTAATAACAGTTGCGCTGGTTGCAGAAGAATTAATTAATTCCATTAACATAGACCATGCTTCTTCTTCTGTGTGATTATGAAAATCAATAACGGCATGCGCTGGTTGTGGTTGTTGCTTTGGAATTAGTGTTGATAAATGCAAAGATTTACGAATAGATTCTTGGCCTTTTTTATCAATAGGGGAAGAATTAACTTCTTCCCCAATCATATTCGCAATATCTTCATCGTTTAATTGTTTCATATTATTCTGCTAATGTTCCAACTGACATAGTTATACGTCTGATACCAGAACTGATAGATTTTTCTTTGTTAATGCGGGCTTTTAAAATTTCGCCTGTGTGATGGATATGTGTTCCACCACATAATTCGCAAGAAACATCGCCAGCAGTTATAACACGAACCACATCGCCGTATTTTTCACCGAACAATGCCATTGCGCCACGTTGTTTAGCAGATTCTATATCCATTTCTTCGTGTGATACATTCAAATCTTCACTAATCCATTTGTTGATTAAATCTTCAACTGCCTGTTTTTCTTCTGCTGTCATGGAACGACCGAAAGAGAAATCAAAACGGACAGAATCAGGTGCAACCTTGGAACCACGTTGTTCTACATCTTCATTTAATACCTGTCTTAAAGCGGCCTGTAATAAATGTGTAGCAGTATGTGCGCGTGCAGTTTGTTGACGAATGTTTTGATTTATTTCTGGCATAACTTCATCACCAACATTTAATGTAGATGTTAATACACCTTTGTGAATAACAATGTGATTAACACGATTCGTTTCAGAAACATTCATAACAACATTGTCGCCTTGTTTAAATACACCGCTGTCGCCGACTTGACCGCCTTGGGTTCCATAAAATGGTGTGTGATTAAGGGCGATTTCAACTTCATCACCAGCATTTGCAGATTTAACAAATTCTTCACCACGCAAAATAGCCAATACTTTTGCAGGGGTATCAGTTTTTGTTTCGTATTTTTCTTTATCGTCTGTATCTGGTAAATCAGATTGAGATTCCCATAAAATTTTTGTTCCGCGTGTATCTGCACGTGAACGTTCTTTTTGTTCGTTCATGCATTTTGTAAATTCATCAACATCAACATTGATATTTTTATCGCGTAAAATCATTTGTGTTAAATCAAGTGGAAAACCATAAGTATCAAATAATTTGAAAGCGATATTTCCAGGTAATACATTGTAGTTGACCTTTGGTAATTCAGTTTCAAGTAATTTCATACCATTTTGCAACATATCAGCAAAAGCATTTTCTTCGTTTTTAAGAATTTCAACAACATGATTTTCTTGTGTTTTTAATTCAGGATATGCATCACCCATTTCTTTTACCAAAGCAGGGTATAATTCTGAAAGCAAAGCACCACGATGTCCCAATATTTGTCCATGACGCATAGCGCGACGTAAAATTCTGCGGATTACATAACCGCGGTCAGCATTACTTGGGATAACACCATCAGCAATAGCAAAACCAACAGCACGTAAATGGTCTGTAATAACTTTGAAACTTGGTTTGTTTTCTTCTGTTTCTTTTACACCTGTGATATCTGATACGGCTTGTTTCAAATGAACGAATAAATCAGTATCATAATTATCATTTTTATTTTGCAATATAGCAGCCCATCTTTCAAGCCCAGCACCAGTATCAACATTATGTTTTGGTAATGGTGATAAATTGCCATTTGCATCGCGGTCAAATTGCATAAATACATTGTTCCATAATTCTACATAACGACCAGATGCTTCGTCAGCAGAACCAGGCAACCCACCACCCAATTCAGGTCTTGCATCATAATGCATTTCTGTACAAGGACCACATGGGCCAGTATCCCCAGCAGACCACCAATTATCTTTATCAAGACGGATGGCTTCTTTGCCAGTTAATTTTTTCCAAATTTCTGTTGCTTCATCATCACTGATATGTGTGGTGACAAGTATTCTGTTTGGGTCAAGATTTATAACTTTTGTTAAAACTTCCCAAGACATAGCGATTGCTTCTTCTTTGAAATAATCACCAAAAGACCAATTTCCTAACATTTCAAAGAAAGTATGATGACTGCCATCATAACCAACATCTTCTAAATCATTATGTTTACCGCCAGCACGAATACATTTTTGAACATCAGCAACACGTGTTGCAAATGCTTCTTCTGTGCCTTGTAAAATACCTTTCCATGGAACCATACCAGCAACCGTGAATAACAAAGTTGGGTCATTAGGAATCAAAGAGGCAGATGGAACAATAGTATGCCCTTTGGATTTAAAATAATCTAAAAATAATTTTCTTATTTCATCGTATGTCATTATAAAAACCTTTTTTGTCGCTTAATAATAAAATTATTATATCAAATATTCAATCATAAAATTGCAAAAGGCATATAAAATATGATATAATAAAAACAACAATGGGAAAAAGATGAATAAAAAACCTGGATTATTATTTGTAGTATGCGCATTATCAGCAATAATTTTGGCTGCGTCCTTTAAAATGGGACTTGGTGGTGGGGAAGCTGTGCATCTGCGTTCAGGTATAAATCCAGATAATGTTTTATATGTATGTCCGATTGCAAATCATTCTTGGGATACTTTTGCACATGCTATGACAATGGGGCATAAAACAATCTATATGGCTTTTGCGTTTTTCTTTATAATAATATTATTCAGTTGGGCTTGGGCTTTGTATCAAAATTTATTAAAAGATAAATTTAGTGAAGATGTATATAAAAATCCATGGGGATTAACAAAGATATTCTTTTGGGCTGTGGTTATTTGTACTATTTTAACAATGACGCCTAATCATTTTAGGGCTGTCAAGATAGGTAAAAATACAAACACTGCAAATTGGGTTTTATGCGAAAGTAATTCAGAAGGTGCAAGACCTGTGAACCCTAAGGCAGTAGTGTTTCAATAGATTCTTTTTTGTCAAGAAATCAAGTTTTTTGCGGTTTTTAAAATATTGACTTGACATAAAGCCCAGTTTTCTCTACGATTCGGGTAAGCAGTGGAGGCAATGTCTTTGGAAACACAATGAAAAAGATATTGTTCCAAGGGCATTGCCTTTGAAAACTGCCTAACAACCTTAAAAAAACTCGAAAGGAGAAACTCATGAATAAACAAGAATTGATTGAAGCAATTGCAAATGAAGTTGAAGTTACAAAAGCAACTGCAGCTGGTTGTTTGGATGCATTCATCAACACTGTAACAAAAGTATTGAAGAAAAAAGGCGAAGTTCGCTTAGTTGGCTTTGGTACATTTACAACAGTTAGACGTAAAGCAACAACAGGTCGCAACCCTCAAACGGGCAAAGAAATAAAGATACCTGCTTCAACACAACCAAAATTCCGTCCAGGCAAAGCCTTGAAGGATGCTTTGAATTAAACAAATGTTTTATTCTAAAGGTTAAAAAATACCCACATAATTTTGTGGGTATTTTTTTTGTGTAAAAAATCCACTTGATAATGAATTTTTTACTGATACAATTTGCTTGTATTAACAAAAGGAAGGATACAATGGCAAAACAAACAAAAAAAGTTATTAAAAAAACAACTGCTAAAAAACCTGTTAAAAAAGCAACAGTTAAACCAGCAGTAGAAACAACAAAACCATGTGAATGTGGTTGCGGTTGTTGTTGTCATCATCATGGGGCAGCACACGTATTAAAGAAAATCATAATCTTGGCAATCGTTTTTGCTTTGGGAATGGTTGCTGGTAAAGCATTCAATTTTGGTGCACCAAGACATCATCAACCAATGTTTCATCCTGTGTTTACAAATGGTTGTTTAGATATGGCAACTATTAAATGTCCAAAAATGCAAGAAAATATTTTAAAAGCAGACGTTAATGGTGATGGTTGTGTTTCTGTTGAAGAATGGAAAGCCGCTAAACCTCATCATAAACACATGAAAAAAGAAGGTTGTCCTTTTAAAAACGCAAAATAATGTTTATGGATAGAAAAAAAAACACCGCCAATTACGGCGGAGTTTTTTTTATGCTTTTTTTAATGGGTATTTTGTGATATAATTGGGAAAGAAAAGAAAGGAAAAAAATACCGAAATGACGCAAAAAGCCCGATTCTGTAGAGAGAGAGAGAGAGAGAGTTGCTAAGATAAACAAATCGTTTACGATTTGTTGCGGTGTTTTTTCAACGAAATAAATGAACGACCAATGCCGAATGGCATTGGTCGTTTTCGTTTAACAAAAAAAATGAAGGGAAGAAAACATGAAAACAAAAATTTATTTAACATCAGCAATCGCGAT
>JAFZIM010000011.1 GCA_017554365.1 Alphaproteobacteria bacterium
AATATTATGTTCATTAGAATTATTATTATTATATAAATCATCAAGAAATTCTTTATTTCTCATTTCAGTAAGCTCCATACGGGTTGAAATAATAGGGGGCTATCATGGCAAGAGTAAAACGCGGAACTACCGTTAAACAAAAACATAAGAAAATACTTGATCGTGCCAAAGGTTATTTGGGACGTCATCATTCAACTTATCGTGCTGCACGTGAAAAAACTGAAAAAGCAGGACAATATGCATATCGTGATCGTCGTCAAAAGAAACGTGATTTTCGTTCTTTGTGGATTGTTCGTATCAATGCAGCAGTTCGTGCTAATGGTTTAACATACAGCCAATTTATGAATGGTTTGAAGAAAGCTGGTATCACATTGGACCGCAAAGTTTTGGCCCAAATGGCATACGATGCTGATAAAAACTTCGACACATTGGTTGAAACAGCAAAACGATTTATTGCCGAAAAGTAAAAAACACTATACGGCAGGGTTTTGTTTTGTCATAATAAGGCCGTAGTAATGCGGTCTTATTTTTATCAATGGGGATAGATATGAAAGATGAAATTAAAAATATAAAAACTTTGGAAGAATTACAGAATTTATATACATCTGTATTCGGCAAAAACGGCTCTATGACCATGAAATTGAAAAACATGGCTAATTTATCTAATGAAGAAAGGGCTGTTGTAAATACAGAAAATGCAGAATTGCGTCAATTATTCAAAGAAAAGCAAACTGAAATTGAAAATGCTGTGTTGAACGCAAAATTGGCAAATGAATATGTTGATGTCAGTTTAGATGTTGAACCTGAAAATCATGGTTCTATACATCCTTTGACACAAAGCGCCAAGGAAGTTGTAAATATTTTTGAATCTTTGGGATATACATTAATGGAAGGCCCAGAAATAGAAGATGATTGGCATAATTTTACTGCTCTTAATACACCTGAATATCACCCTGCTCGCGATATGCAAGATACATTTTTCCTTGAAAATGGAAATGTAATGCGTACCCAAACATCAGCAGTTCAAATTCGTGCGATGGAAAAAGTTGGCGCACCAATAAAAATGTTCACAATCGGCCAATGTTATCGTAAAGAATTAGATGCAACCCATTCTTGTATGTTCGGTCAAATCGAAGGTTTATGTGTTGATAGTGTTGAAAAGAAAATAAATCTTTCTGATATGTTATCAACAATGCGTACATTTGCTTCAAGATTTTTTGAAAAAGATGATGTTGAATTACGTATTCGTCCATCATATTTCCCATTTACAGAACCTTCTATTGAAATTGATATGAAATTTGGCGATGAATGGATGGAATTATTGTGTGGCGGTATGGTTCACCCAAATGTTTTGAAAAATTGCAATATTGACCCAAATAAATATCAGGGTTTTGCATTTGGTTTCGGTTGGGCCAGATTAGCAATGGTTAAATACGGCCTTGATGATATACGTGCATTTACAGATTCTGATGTGCGCTGGTTAAAAAATACTGGATTTTAATTAAGGGGGTATAAAATGAAATGGTCTTATGAATGGTTAAAAGAATATCTTGATACAAAATTAACCCCACAAGAAATTGCAGATAAATTAACAGCAATCGGTTTGGAAGTAGAAGATTTATATATCCCAACTTTGCCAATTGCTGCAAAAATTGTTGAATGCAAACCACATGAAAATTCTGACCACTTGCATGTGTTAAAAGTTGATGATGGGTCAGGAAATTTGCGTCAGGTTGTATGTGGCGCACCGAATGCACGCGAAGGTTTGGTTTCTGCATTGGCTTTGCCTGGTTGTAAAATCGGGGACATTGTTATTCAACCCGGAAAATTACGTGGGGTTGAATCAAATGGTATGATGTGTTCTGGTAAAGAATTAGGATTAAATGACGACCATAGTGGTATCATAGAATTAGATGAATCCAAAGAAACAATCGGACAACCTTTGTCTGAAATGGCGGGTTCTGCTTCTGCTATATTTGATACATCTATTACGCCTAATCGTCCTGATTATTTGGCTGTGCGTGGAATCGCACTTGATTTAAGTGCAAGTGGTATTGGCGAATACAAAGAAAATCAAATCAAAGATTTAGATTTGGTATCTGGAACACGCAAAGCAAATTTATTAGCACCAAACGCATGTCCTACATATCGTTTTTGTGAAATACATGGTATAAAAAACAAGCCATCAAATAAAACAATACAAAATCGTTTGAAATCTGCTGGTATAAATCCAAAAAATGCTGCGATTGATGCGACAAATTATATTTGTTATGATTTGGCACAACCTATGCATTGTTTTGATGCTGATAAAATTGTCGGCGATATTACAATTCGTATGGCAAATGAAGGTGAAAAATTCACAGACCTTTTCGGAAACGAACACGAATTATGTGATAAAGATTTAGTTATATGTGATGATGCAGGTATCTTGGCTTTGGCTGGGGTCGTTGGTGGTATGCGTGGTTCAACAACAGATGAAACAACAAATATCATTTTAGAATCTGCTTATTTTGATCCTGTATTTGTTCGTAAAACATCAAAAAGACATGGTATATCAACAGATTCTTCATACAGATATGAACGCGGTATAAATCCAAATGGTACATTAAAAGCATTATCATTTGCTGCAAAAATCATTATGGACGAATGTGGTGGTGAAATAGTTAATGTTGCAGTTGCTGGTCGTACTTCCTATACGCCAGAATCTGTGGAATATAAACCATCTTTGTTAGAACAAAAGACAGGTGTTAAA
>JAFZIM010000012.1 GCA_017554365.1 Alphaproteobacteria bacterium
AAGATAAATATTTACCATTGGTTAGGCAGCATTTATTTAGTAATTATGAAAAAGGGGATACTCCATTTGAAATAACAGAAAAACGATTAAATAATTTGTTTGCTAATAATGCAAAATATTTTTTTAATTGTGATTTTGCTAAACTATTGTTTGAATTGATGTATAATAATAAATAAATATTTCTTGTGTTTTGTGTGTAATACAAGAATCATACTGCTTGTTTTTTATGATGTGAAAAATCTTTAAATTTTGCATTTTTTAGTTCGCGAAGGCAAATTTTCACGACATAATTAACATAGTTAACCGAACAAAAAGGATAAAACTATGTTAAAACAGTCAAATTTATTGAAACAATTTCAACTGTGGATGGAATCAAAGGGATATTCCAAAACCACTAAATCAAATTACCCAAGCACAATTGCGGACTATTCATCTTCGTTGTTAAGAATAAGTGCGTGGGAAGGATTGACATTGGAACAAATTAAAGATTCAATATCGGATTTACATCAACAATACACAACAGGAATTCACAGTTGTCGTGGAAAAATGCGCAGCAGGTCAATCCGGTGTAGTATTTCCGCTTTTCACAAATTTTTAATTGAAACACAGGCGGCATAAAATGAATTGCACATATTTTAAATTGGAAGTCAATGGTATGATGATGCCGGAAATTTATTTTAATTATGAACAAGCCAAAGCAGCATTGGAAAACATCTGTAATAATAATGTTGCAACTTATGGCAGAGTTATTATGTATTAAAATTTATTATAAAAAACAAAACCCACTGATTTATGTCGGTGGGTTGTTTATTATATAATCAAAAATTTGACGTGTGGTCTGTCCCTTTTCTTGCGGCTTATGTTTGCTCATCTTTTCGATTTACAGCTATCCACGCTTGGGTTATGCGATAATACGGCATTATTTATAATTGGGCCTTTTCTTCGTCTCGTTTCTTGAGTGCCAATTTGAACGCTTCCATCTGTCTGCGCGTAGGCATCGGGCCTTCTTCGAGTTCAAACCGTTTTTGCCGTTCTTCTTTTTTTCTTTCGCGGATTTGTTTTGCCACAATCGTATTATGTTCCAATTTTTCTTTGTGTTTGCGTTGACTAAAATCCCAACTGCTTTCAATTGTCATGCCATCTTTACATCCGCGTTGAATTTCTGATAGTTTATACGGTTCAAACGCTTCCAATGTATTTTCATCTGTTAAACCAAGGTGGTGCAGATATATATCTTTCACCAATTGGTCGCAAGAATCATCAAATTCATAAAAATTATCGTGTAATTCCTGTATCAACCAACGATATGAAATCGTTTTGCAAACATCTTTGGTTATACACGAATCCAATACATTTTTTATTGGGTATGTAGGTTTCATACCTTTGTTGCCATTTTCATCGGTGCCATTAACCAGACAATCAAGCTTTTTCATTAAAACATTATAAAGTATTGTGCCTTTGGTTTGTGTATCAGCAGAAACCATAACAGGATGTTCCTTTGCCCGTTTTTCTTCTTCAACCATTTCGTCCAACGATTCCATCCAAGAATAATCCGGCATTTTTATATTGGATATTTTGGTTTCGTCGGTGTCTGGGATTGGTTCAAGGTCAAAAAATGGTACCAAAGCATTGTAAAGGTCCGTTTTTGAAACCTTGATATTTTCTTCATCTTTGGTGTTTTCATTATTATATTTCACCATAATTTTAAGATATTGTTCACCAGTTACACGATAATTTTTGGTTGTGCAATTGTCATAATCCAATTGTTCCATCAGGTTTTCTTCAACCAAAAAATCCAATGCCGTCCGAATTGCTTCTTTGCGTTCAGATGTAATGGTTTGTTTACTGTATGTGCCCTTGATACAATTATATATATCGTGCGGAGCGAAGGTTTTTGTTGCGGTTAGTGTCCGTTCATCGGTTTCATTTACAAAACCAAAATGTTCGGTTAAATACGTAATTATATTTGATATTGCCAACGGATTAACGCGATTTTCATTGTATACAGAAACAATATCATACAAATCATAATAATGGTCAAACCTGGGTAACGAATTAAAAATATTGGTTATTATTCTGGTCAAAGTTCCAGATTCCAACGGTCTGCCCCCCAATCTGTTGCCAAATTTGATAACAGAAACGCGGCGTTGTTTTAAACTTATCATGTCGTTTGAGGTGAAAATATTGTTTGTATTAACATAATAATTGAACGGTTTTTTGTTTTTGGGATTGATTTCGACATCTCCACCGTTGACAATTGTTAATAATAATTCCCGGTCAATATCAGTTGGTTTTACTTCGTCAAAATAATTCAAATGGCTTTTCCAAACCTGTTCTTCATGGGTTGATTCCAAAATTTTACCAGATTGTGCCTTGAACACATTTCCATATTGTGATTCCACATCACAAATCGCCCTAGCGGTTGCAGATTTACCATTTCGTGCCACACCATTGAAAAACACACAAGTTTTATCATTTGTTGGTATTTCGTTGTCACGCGAATATTTTAGTTGCATTAAAAAACAAACCAAAGCCAAATAACTGTTTTTATCAACAATGTTCAAGCGATATAAACTTGCAACCAAAGTATTAATATCTGGTGCAGAATCAAGTTTTGCATTTTGAATATTTGTTTGAATTTGTTTTTTATCAAATTCAAGTTTTTTTAATTCTGCTTTATCTGCAATCCGGTCCACTGTTCGTGGTTGACATTCAATTAATCTTGCAATTCGTTCTGTTACATCGTGTTCACCATCTTCATCCACAATTGTAATAGATTCATCTTTGAATGTATCCATCACGACATTGTACGCGATTGCTTGATTAAATTCGATATTATTTTTTGCACAATAGTCAGCAATTCTGCCTTCCATTGCATTTGTTAAAACAATTTTATTATACGCCATTTTATAAATTTCCTTATATATTAGCAATCCCCAGAAGCTTCGGAAGCCGTTTGGGAGGCAAACTTCTGGGGATTCATTGTTGAAACCTATAAAAGTCCTATCCAAACCATTCCCGCACCGTTTAATCATCGCTTTTTTTCAACAATGCCCGATTAAACGGTATAAAATTTCTTTTACATCTGTGTCTTGCAAATTATTTGTTCTTGTTTCGGCGGTGGATAAAATTCCACCCCCTTAATATATAGAACTGTCAAAAATTCAAATTTTTTTGAAAAATTTTAATTTTTTTTGTTATTTTTTGAAAAAGTGGTCGCCAATGGTAATTTTTTATTTTTGGAATTTTCGCCATAATTGATTTGTTTTTTATTATTTTAAGAAAAAGAAAAAATATATTTTATATAGTATAAACAGCGACTTATGTGATTTTTGGTGCTGGGTTTTTAATAAAATACCGATGTAAAATAACCCCAGATTTGTGTAAAAACCCCCGGTGTATTACTGGATTTGGTATAAATAAAAAATACTGTCCGCACGTAATAAAGCGGCTTCGTATTTTTGGTTATATTTTGAATCAACCAGCGCAACGATTATTTTTTTGACATCACATCACCCCAATAATCAAATTCAGGTTGCAGAAAATCATAACACAATTTATCGGCTTGTTCTTTGATTTTTGATAAATCGTGGTTTGAATACGATTGTTGGCGCGTACTTTTGCCTTCCCACCCAATGATATCATTAATAAATGTTTCAGACACCCCCACAGATTCCAACTGTTGATTAGCATTTTTGCGCAGGGAGTGAAAATCAAGTTTATGTGGGTTGTTTTTGGTGATTCCGATATTGTTAATGTATTTTATAAATCCCCGAGTCATAAACTTATTATTATATTGTCCTGATTCTGTTTGGCAGCGCGGAAATATAAAATCTGTTGGTTGGGCTTTATTTTTTATCTGTTGGCGCTTTATATAATCGATAATACCAATATTTAATAATTGCAGTGGAATAGGTACCGTTCTTCTGGATGCATCATTTTTTAATTGTTTTAATGGGTGTGTATCTTGAAATTTAATACAATCGATACCACCAACATTTATTATGTCCGCATATTGTAATGTAATTGTTGCATTGCTTCTTGAACCGATAAACAACCCAATTAAAGTTGTCCAAAATACATCTTATTTTTGAAATAATCATTTGCTGGGTTGAATATTTGTTTTAATTCATCTTCTGTGTATGGCCAGTGTGGATTTCTTTCTTCTTTTCTGGTTTTCTTGAAATCTGGTATCAAATTTATCAGGTTGGTTTTATACACATCTGGATTCATATAATTGGCATGATTTATTAAATTTTTGATTTCGCGTGCGTGTGTTCTTTTTACATTGCCAGTCACAGATGCAGATTTTATATTATCGCACATTTTTTGAATTATATCAGGCTGGTAAAAATTTGAATACGGATTATCGATAGTTAACCCCACTTCTTTCAGCATTTTTTTAATCAAACCCCATCTGTTTTGTTCCACAGATTTCACATTATTTGCCTTTTTTAACATTGATTCTGTTATTTGTTTGATGGTGTAATCGATGGTTTCAATCGTATTTTGTATTGGGGTTGGTGTTAGTGTTTTTGTAGCAACATCTTCTTGGGTGCTATTTTCTGTCATATTTTTAATTCTTTCTTGCGCCACATAATAATTGGTTGTGTGCAAAGATTTAATGAAATAGCGCCTTTTTCCATTATTTCTGGGTAATTCAATCATATAATAAAACACATTATTTCGTATCCACAGGTGTTTATCTACAAGAACTTGGAGTGGGCGGTTTCGTCGTGCTTCAAGGCGTTAAGGAACTTCGGAATAAGGTCTTCGGGCTTCAAGGTGCCATCGGACACAACCTTGTCTTTCAAGGCTTCAACAC
>JAFZIM010000001.1 GCA_017554365.1 Alphaproteobacteria bacterium
GGAATTCAGTTCCTACGGCTGGATTTATATTAAATGGTATAATGCCATTGTTGTTTGAATAAATTTTGCTATTTTAATAAATTTAGTTTATAATACATCTGATAATAAAAAAAGAGTATAGAGTGCGTAAGATAGTAGAAAAATCCATGCTGGGTAATGTATGGATATCGTCGGGTGATTATGAACAAAATTTAACAGATACCAAGATTTTGATTAACAATATTTTAAAATCTCGTGGTGTTGAAGGTTCAGAAGACATAGAAAGATTTTTAAATCCATCTATCAAGGCATATATGCCTGACCCGTTTGTTTTACAAGATATGGAAAAAGCAATCAAAGTAATTGCTGATTCTATATGTTCTAATGAAAAAATTGCAATTTATGGTGATTATGATGTTGATGGTATTACATCAACTGCGGTGTTCGTGAAATATTTACGCGAATTGGGTGTTGATGTGTCATGGCATTTACCAACCAGGGAAGGCGAAGGTTATGGATTAAATATTTCTGCCATAGAACAAATTGCAAATTCAGGTGTTAAATTACTGATTTCTGTTGATTGTGGAATAAGCGGTGTTGAAGAAGTAAAATACGCCAAAGAACATGGATTGAAAGTCGTTATTACAGACCATCATTCACCTGATAATATTTTACCTGATGCTGATGCTGTGGTGAATCCAAAAAGACAAGATGATACATCAGGTTTGACTTATCTTGCTGGTGTTGGTGTTGCGTTTATGTGTGTTGTTGCTTTGAATCGTGAATTACGCAGTAGAAATTTCATAGATAAAGAAATAAATTTAATGGATTATACTGATTTGGTTGCTTTGGGAACTATATGCGACACGATGCCTTTGATAGAATTGAATCGTGCTTTTGTTGCAACTGGATTAAAAGTTATGGGGCAATATAAAAATTTGGGTCTTAAAACTTTGATGAATGTTGCAGGGGTAAAACAACCATCTGTTTATGTTGCTGGTTTTGTTATTGGGCCACGTATAAATGCTGCGGGACGTCTTGATTCTGCAACGCCTGCGCTTGATTTATTATTAACAGATAATCAATTAGTAGCACTTGATTTGGCACAAAAACTTGATGCGATGAACAAAGAAAGAATAACAATTCAAAATGCTGTTATGCTTTCTGCAACTGAAATGGCAGAAAAATGTTGTAAAAATGGCAAGTGCAGTGTTTTTGTGTGTGATGATAATTGGCCTGGTGGTGTTATGGGAATAATTGCCGGTAGATTAAAAGATAAATATAATTTGCCAACATGTGTCGCGACAAGATGCGATGGCGTAATAAATGGTTCTGGTCGTTCAATATCAAATGTTGATTTGGGTAAAATTATACATGAAGCGTTGGCTTTGGGAATTTTATCAGAAGGTGGCGGACATGCAGCGGCAGCAGGATTTACTTTAAGTGCAGATAAAGAAAAAGAATTCTGTGAATTTTTAGAAAATTCTGTTGAAAAACAATTAGACGGAAAAAAACCTGAACTAGAAATATTTGTTGATGCTGAAATGGATGCTGCGGGTGCAAATATGAATTTCTTGAAAAAGATATCTGCTTTGGCGCCTTTCGGTCAGGCGAATCCTGAACCTACATTGGTTTTACATGGGGCAACATTAAAATATGTTAAATACAAAGGTTCTGGAAATACATTGTCTGGACGTGTCAGAACATCAAATGGAACTGAATTAAGTTTTGTTGGATTTAATATGGTCGGAAATGCCATAGGTGATTTTTTACTGGACGATGCAAATACAAACACTACAATAACAATGTTGGGAAAATTAAAAGAAAATGATTACAATGGTGGTAATCAAGCACAATTTGTTTTGGAAGATATGGCGCTATGAAAAATAAAATAAACATCTTAAAAGAAAAAATTCAGAATGCGAAAAATATCGCAATATCTGGACATAAAAATCTTGATGGTGATGCCTTGGGGTCAGCGTTGGCTTTGGCAAAAATCATAGAATTAAATTTTGATAAAAAAGTTAGTGTTATTTATGATGGAAATATACCAAAAGATTTAAGATATATACCTTTGCGTGATGAAGCATGCTATTATAAAAATATTCCAGAAGGTTCAAAATTTGATTTATATATTTTGGTGGATTATGGAACTAAAATACATTTGGGCGGTGTCGAAGATTTTGTAAAAAATTCAGATTTTATTATAGAATTTGACCATCATTATAATGACGATGTTTATGGCGATTTGTGTTTTGATGATGTGAACAAGGCAGCAACTGCACAAATAATTTTTGATGTTGTAAGAAAAGCAAAATTTAAAATTGATAAAGATATTATTGATTTGTTAATGTTGGCAATAATAACAGATACGGGGAATTTTAAATTTGTTCGCAATAGTGATGTTTTCATTGATGCAGCACAATTGGTTGATATGGGGGCTGATGTTTCTAATATTGTAAATTTATTAAATAACAAAGATAAAAAAACGGTATTGGTTGAATCTTTGGCTGCTGCAAATGCAGAATTTCACATGAACGGACGTTTGGTTATGGCCACGATTAGTGGAAAAGATTATAAAAAACTTGATGGACGTGGGGAATTGGTTCTTGATATATTGGCGAAAATTCATGGGGTTGAATTTGTTGTTTTATTAAAAGAACATCTTGAAAATCAAATCGGTATTTCTTTTAGAAGTAAAACAATACCTGTTAATGAAATCGCAGAATCTTTCGGTGGTGGCGGACATTTGTTTGCTGCTGGGGCGGTAATTATGGATACATTAGAAAATGTTCATAAGAAAGTATTAAATTCATTCAGAGGGTTATAATTATGAAAAAAATATTTATGTTATTTTTATCTTTATTTATTATTCCATTGGCTTTTGCTGATGTTGATAAAAAGGCCGTTCAAAATGCAGAAAAATATTTGAATTCTATTACTGGTTTACAGGGTGGATTCACACAAATCGCAAATGGAAAAACGGAAAAGGGGACTTTTTCTATGTTGCGTCCAGGTCGTGTAAGATTAGATTATAAAAATGCACCAATTCAATTGATTGCAGACGGCAAAGATTTATATTTTTATGATAAATCTTTGGACCAAATTACAACTGTGCCGTTGTCAAGTACACCTGCGGGTATTTTGGTGCGCAAGAAAATAGATTTGCAGAATGATGATATTGTTGTTTCTGATACATTCGAAGCAGGAAAAACATTTGCATTAACGATGCATTTGCGGGATACACC
>JAFZIM010000013.1 GCA_017554365.1 Alphaproteobacteria bacterium
CACCACTACGCAAAGTTGATGGAACAGTTAATGTTGGTGTAGTTGGTGTAACAGCAGATGAAGGTGTATAACTATGTGAACCACCACCGCCAGAACCACCACCACAAGCGGTCAAAGCCAAAACAGATGTTAACAAAGCATATTTTTTCATGAAAAACTCCTTTCTAATCTTATATAACGATTATACTATATAAAACCGCGGGATTTCAAGTGCAAAAAAAAACAAGTAAAATCAACAACTTATACATTATAAATAAGAAACAAAAAACCGCTTAACCGCGGTTTTTTCTATATTTTGGTGGACGCACAGGGACTCACTCGGGCAAAAGCCCTGCGTGGCATTCGTTAGCATTCGAACGGCGTTATACTTGTTCTCACTTACTCATAGTCGAACTGCAACTTTCGTTGCGAGGGTTCTTCGTCCATCTGTGCAACAAAAAATAAAAGACCACTTTTTCGTGGCCTTTTTATTTTTGGTGGACGCACAGGGACTCGAACCCTGGACCCACTGATTAAGAGTCAGTTGCTCTACCAACTGAGCTATGCATCCAAATATCGCAACAGATTATAATTTATTTTCTTATAATTGCAAGATTTTTAATAATACAATCTTATTTCTTCAAATATTGTATTGGGTTATAAGATTTTGTCCCCTTGCGAATTTCAAAATGTAATTGTGGACTATCAACCTTTCCAGTCATACCGATTTTACCGATATTTTGACCAACCATAACTTTTGTTCCACGTTTTACATTCATAGAATCAAGATGGGCATAAACACTCATCCACCCATCACTATGCTGGATAATTATTAAATTTCCCATTCCTTTGACTTCGTTTCCAGCGTATGCAACAACACCATTTTCTGCTGCTTTAACAGGTGTCCACATTGGTGCGGAAATGTTTATACCATCATTAACCAGCCCTGCTTTCTTTGGTCCATATTGCGACAATATCTTTCCACGCACAGGCCATGAAAACTTAGATGAAGAACGCGATGTAATCTTTGGCAATTGTTTAGATGGATCAGATGATATCTTTTTTGTTTCTTTGACATTCTGTTTTGCAACATTATTTTGATTTACTATTGTATCTGATTTTGCCCCGCTTTGTTTTGCAGACGGGGTTATCTTTTTTTCTTCAACTTTGGCTACTTTTACATTTGATAATTGAGGAACCTTTAATTTTTGTCCGACAGATAAATTAAATGGTGCAGATAATTTATTCATTACCGCTAAATCATTTACAGGTATTTCATATTTACGTGATATAGAATAAAGTGTATCACCTTTTTCAACAACAATTTCTTGAACGCCAACACGTGTGGTTGTTGGTTTATGTTCTGATTTCACAATATTTTTTTCTTCTTTAGATTTTTGAATTTCCTGGGCTTTTTCCTGAGATATTAATACAGGTTCTTTTTTATCAGCGCTTTCTTTTAATTTTAATTTCTGTCCCACAGACAAAGCATAAGGTTCTTTTAAATTATTTATTTTAGCAATTTCAGAAACATTCATATTATTTTTACGTGCCAGGGAATATAATGTATCGCCTTTGGCTACAATAACAAAATCTTTTGTATTATCTTCTTTTGGTTTGTTATCTATGATTGATGATTGCGGTCCACCATACATTGGAACAATTATATATTCAGATTCTTCTTTGGCGATTTTGGTTTCAGATATTTCTGATTTTTTATTTTCTTCGTCTGTTGGAACTAAAACATAGTCATCAACACTGGCATATAAAACATAATCGTTTATATTTGAAGAACCATATAATTCAGGTGATGCATAAACACCATAATCGGTTGCGGCTGAATTATAAATTTCAGGTTGGGTTTCAGGGTCAGCCAATAACGCAGGATATCTATCTTCAATAAACATACCAACACTATCAGGAATTGACACTATTTTTGGTTGCAAATCACAGGCATTCAAACCAATGCCCAATAAAACAATTGTTATAAAAAATTTATAGCACTTAATCACGTTGTCAATTATATCATATTTTATGATAAAAAGGAAACTTTTATGAATCTTGTTTCATAAACAATAAACTGCATTCAAATAATAAAATCATCGGTATCGCCAATAAAATTTGCGACATAACATCAGGCGGTGTTAAAACCGCAGCGATAATAAATATACCAACCAAAACATATCTGCGTGATTTAATTGCAATTTGTTTTGGCAATATTCCAATTCTGTTTAAAAGAACCAAAATCAAAGGCATTTGAAAAGCCAATCCAAAAACTTTCAACATACCAATTGCGAAAGCCAAATATCCAGTAATTGTTGGCATTAATATAGTTGGTACATTTGCAGATTGGTTCAATTCTAAAAAGAATTTAAATATAAACGGCAATAAAATATAAAACGCGAAACCTGCCCCTATTATAAAAAGCAAAGGCGAAATTATAAATATCGGAAACAATAATTGTTTTTCATTTTTATGTAATCCAGGTGCTATATACGCCCATATATGCCACATTCCAACAGGTATAACTATTAACAAAGCAACCAATGTAGCCAATGAAAATTGTATCATTAGCCCATCACTTAACCCAGAATACAAAAGTGTTGTATCGTCCCATATTTTTAATAATGGACTTGTCAAAAACAATTCTACATAAGGCGACACAACCCAACCAAAACAAAACGCGAAAACGAATATTAACAAACACCACAATATTCTGCGTTTTAATTCTGAAAAATGTTGCATCATAGTCATTTTCATTTTGTTTTTTTCTTGCCCCTAGATTTTTTCACAGGTTCACCAAAAACATCATTTTTAGCATTTTCAATTAAATCGTCTATTGGTTTTTCAAGTTCTATTCTTTCCTGAATTTGTTCGTTAATATCAGATAATTTCCAAATTATATTTCGTATGTATTTAAAAATGCGTGCCAAAAATTTTGCAACATCAGGCCAATTCTTAGCAGGCACAATACAAATTGCTATGATTAATATAACGATAAATTCAGTCCAACTTATTCCGAACATCAAATAACCCTAGTCATAAAAATCATCACCATCATTTGTCCCGGCAGTTTTATGTCGCGACAATTGAAAATAATTCTTTTTGAAATCTGTTTTTGTTTTCAAATCATTAAACACAACATCTGTTTTTGCCGAAGTTGCATCAACCACAGACCAAGATTTTAATTTCATTGGGTGTTTATCAAAAACGACTGACATATAACCCAAACCTTCCTGATTTTTCAAATTTAATTTTAATGTAAATGTTTTATCATCAGTATTCGTTTCAACAACATTTATATCTGCGTTTTGTAAATCTATTTTTTTACGAACCAATATTCCGGCGGGCGTACTGGTCAACGGCACCGTTGTAATCTGGTCCAAAGATTTATCATAGAAATATAAATCCGCGCCATCCGCCATCAACTGAACCGGCATATTTTTATAATCCAAACGCACACGACCCGGGCGCAACATAGAAAAAGTTCCCTGCTCTTTCTCGCCGTTATTTGTTTGAACAAAATTACCGGTCAAACCCGTCACCGAATTCAAATATTTTTCTGCACGCGCAATCAATGCGCCATCCACCGCCGCAAATGCAGAATTTGCAATCAACGCACACGCGCACGCAATTAAAAATCTCTTCATTTTATAACCCCCTTGAATAAATCCAGAACACGTTTTTTTACATTTTCCAATGTATCATAAACAACGGCACCCGCGGCATATTCGTGTCCGCCACCACCCAACGCCATCGCAATTTTATCAACCGCATGTCCACGGCCACGCAAAGACACACCAATTTGATTCGGTTTTTGTTCCTTTAACAAAACCACATATTCCAAACC
>JAFZIM010000014.1 GCA_017554365.1 Alphaproteobacteria bacterium
ACAATAACCCACAACAACAACCTGTGGCAAAGCAACCTATATCTGGCACCCAAAATAATGTTAATCCTTATAATTCAATATTATCAGACATATTTAATAATGCTGGATATGTTGTAAAAAAATTGCCTACTATATTGGGATATACGCCAAATTTATTTGCAATTGGTGGTAATGAAATTCTTTGGTTTGGCGGTGTTGATTGCGACATAGAAACCATTAAAAAAACAATAAATAAATTACAAGACACTTTCCACGAAACACTTGAAGATGTGCCTATTAATATATTTTCTTTCATACTTGATACACAAAATAAATATACGAAAGAAAATGCAGATAACGAAACAGAAATATTCCACGATATCGAAGAATGCAGACAATTTATCAGCGAACATAATGCACCTGTTATTTCAGATGATGATGAAGATAGTTTCAAGGCCTATTCTGAATACATAGACACAATAATTCAATACATAAAAAACATTTAATTTAAAGGATTAACAATAATATGTTTTTGAACAAAGAATCAGCGATGGAAAGATTATCATCAATGGGTATGGAAGATATGCCTGTTATGGAATATAGACCAACCCGTTGTTCTGTATCACCAAATTGGTTCAAAGAATATACATCTTTAAGACGCGCATTTTTGTCTTCATTAACAGATTCTTTTGAAGAAATTGCTTTTATGAATTTATCCCAGCAAGAATTTATGAATTTAGTTATGGGCAAAGAATTACCTGAAAACACATCTTTGCGTTTAAGAATACCTTTGATTTGGGGTGGAAGTTTAACAATAGATAATATGTTTCTTTGTTATACTTTTCCACATAGTCAAAATCTTGATACTTTTATCATAGAACAATCTAATTCTGAAATTGTTTATTTACCAAATCCAGAAAAGAAAATTTATATGACAACACATTTATCAGGTGGTGGTGTTGGCGGAAATGCTACATCAGATAGATTAAGTCAATCTGCTGGTTTTATGATGTCAGGACGGGGAAACGAATAACATGACAAACATTGAATTTTTATCTTTGATAAAATCACGCGGGGCAAAAATATTACCTGTGGGTGATAGAAACGCAATCAGTGTTATAAACTCAAATCTGGAAAAATTAAAAATAATAATTTTACCTAAATTTTTGTCAGAATTTTATACTAATTCATGTTTTGGTATCACATTGGGTTCGTCATATATTTTTGGTCCACAAAACTTTGAACGTGGAATAAAATATCCTATACCTTCAATACTTGATATAAACAAAGATGTTATCGGAAATAAAAATTTATTTGGCAAAATAATTTTTGGCAGAAATGATTTATTTTGGTTTGCCAGTGATGCTTTTGGTAATTGTTATATGTTGGATAATTTAACATTGTCAGTATTGCGTAAATATGATGACCCATATCGTGCAATGCTTGATTGCTTAGTAATTGGGAAAATTTAAAATGCATAAAATATCTGTATCTTTGTCAGGACATCAAACCAGTATTTCTATTGAAAAAGAATTTTTGGAAGTATTACAAAAATTAGCAAAAGATAAAAATAAATCTGTTGCCAATATTATCAAAGAAATAGACGAACAAAGAAAACCTGATTCTAATCTTTCTTCTGAAATACGTGTATGGATATTGAAGCAATTATTGAAAACAGCAAAATAAACAACATACACAAATTACGTCCAATTATTCTATAAGGTGTTAAATGTGCGCCCCAAATCATTCCGTCCAAAGAACCATTTTGCCCCACAGATAAAAACGATTCAACATTTCCATCACTTGCAATAAAAGCACTTATTCCAGAATAATTTGCACGAACAATTGGCAAACCTGATTCAATTGCATATCTGCGAACCATATCAAGATGCTGGAAAACCCCTGGTGTCATACCAAACCAAGTATCATTTGTTATATTGATAATTGCATTTGGATTTGTTTTTGATGGAACCAAAGAATCTGAAAAAATAATTTCATAACAAATTGCAGGCGCAAAAACAAAATCCCCTTTTGTCGTATTTATTGTTATTAATTCTTTACCATTTCCTTTGCTTAATTGACCTGGGGTTGGAATGATATCACCAAAAGGTCTATATTCACCAAAAGGAACAAGATGTGATTTACTATATAATTTTTTTATAAATCCATCTTTTGTTGCATAAGCCAAAGAATTATAAAATTTTCCATCTTTATAAGAATTGGCCCCCATTATAACATTGGTATTTAAAATACGTGATAATGGAAATTTATCATCAACCAAAGTATATGGATATGCAGTTTCAGGATAAACAATTATATCAGGTCTGGCACTATCATCTTTCGTAGCCCAAATAAATAAATCACGAATTTTTTGTTCTGCTATAAACCTTGCTTCTTCACGTGAACCCGGCATCTTGTATACGGCAGTTTTAGCCGGTTGCACTATTCTGATTAATGGTGAATTATCTATATCACCTTTGTCAGATAATTTCATATTATGATAACCATAAGATGCACCAATTAAAAATAAAACTACATACATAATAAATGTAAATAGAACCGATTTTATTTTTTTATTTCTTATAATTTCAACAACAGATGCAATCAATCCAATAATAACAAATGTTAATCCCAATGCCCCCCACAAAGACATAGAATTTGCAACCATTGGAATATTCATTGTTATATTTGAAATTGGGTTCCATGGAAAACCTGTTAAAAACCATTCACGCAACCACAAAACCAAAGTCCAAGAAATTGAAAATAAAATTATTCTTTGTGCAGGTTTTGTTTGAATATATCTAACTATTGCAAAAGGCAAAGATAAAATAATTCCACATATTAAACCTATTCCCAATAACCCTGGCAAAGTCCATATTGCAAATTGTTTGGCTAAT